>NZ_BAABGJ010000020.1:0-248400 GCF_039541515.1 Variovorax defluvii | reverse complement strand
CAGGAGACCGCGATGATCTCGGTGGCGACGCCCTTTTCCTTCAATCGGACCGCTTCTTCGACGGCGATCTCGTCGAAGGGGTTCATGCTCATCTTCACGTTGGCGATGTCGACGCCCGTGCCATCGGACTTGACGCGGACCTTGACGTTGTAATCGACGACCCGCTTGACGGGGACCAGGACCTTCATTGGTGTGACTCCATTGAATTGCGAAACCGGGGGAATGCAGGGAAACCTTGGATTTTAGGCACCGGGCTGCGGGGAACTGTTCTCTGGATCTCGCCGTTCTGCACTGCAGGAAAAAAGAACGGTCGTGCTTTTTTGCAAAGAATTATAGGCGAGCTTCACTCGTTCCCGATAGGCCAGGAGGTAACGATTCGACGCGCAGCACGCGCTGCGGATAGGGAATGTCGATGCCGGCACTGCGCAACCCTTCGAGGACGGCGACATTGATGGGCGAGCGCACGTTGTCCTTGCCCTTGTCGGGATCGGCGATCCAGAAGTTGAGCGTGAACTCCAGCCCGTCGGGCGCGAAGTTCGTGAGGAAAGCGACCGGAGCCGGGTCGCGCAGCACCCGCGGCTGCGTCAAAGCCGCATCGCAAAGGATGGCCTGCACCTGCGCCACGTCGCTGTCGTAGCCGACCACGATGACGGTGCTGAGGTTGAACTTGAGGTCCGACACGGAGAGGTTCTCGACCCGGCTGGTGATCAGCGACTCGTTCGGTACGATCGACTCGCGCCCGTTGCCCTGGCGCACCAGCGTGTAGCGGGTCTTGATGTCGGTGATGCGGCCCTCGAAGCCATCGACCTTCACGTTGTCGCCGATGCGGATGGAGCGCTCCAGCAGGATCACGAAGCCGCTGACGTAGTTGGCCGCCAGCTTCTGCAGCCCGAAGCCCAGGCCGACGCCGAGCGCGCCGCCGAGCACCGACAGCGCCGTCAGGTCCACGCCCACCGCCGACAGCGCGAACAAGAGGCCGATCAACAGCAGCACGGCACGCAAGGCGTTGGATGCCACCTTGCGCATCGACAGGTCGGTGAGCGCGTTGCGCAGGATGCGCGTCTCCACTGTCGAGGCGATCCACAGCGTGACCACCAGCACGACGGCCGCGGACAGCGCCCCCTCGAGCATCGTGCGCAGGCTGACCTGGTTCTTGCCGAAGGACAGCGTGATGTTGTCCAGCTCCGCCAGCACCGCGGGCAGGAGGCCCACGATCCACAACACCGCACAGACCCAGGCAACCCAGGAGATGGTGCGCTCCACCAGCCGCGCCAGCGACGAGGCCGGGAACACGACCCGCAGCACGCGCGCGAAGAGACGGATGGCGACCAGCGAGAGGAACACCGACACCGCGATGCGCAGCACCAGCACCGGCTGGAAGTCGAGCGTGAAGCGCCGCGCCAGGTCGGTCAGCAGCACGGCCAGGAGCGGAAACAGCAGGCCGTCGAAGGTGTGTTCGCCGAACCAGATCGATTCCTTGGGCTGGTCGCGCCCGAACCAGCGGCAGATGACCCATGCCAGGGCCACGCAGCCCACCAGGGCGGCCAGTTCGATCAGGAGGCTTTGGGAGTCGATCCGGGAAAGGCGTTGCGTGAAGTCGTCGAAATTCATTGCTCAGAGATCTGCGAGCACCCGCACGTGCGCCTCGACGCTGGCGGCGAGCGCATCCAGGTTGTAGCCGCCCTCCAGCATGGACACGATGCGTCCCTGGGCGTGGCGGCGCGCGACAGCCCGGATGCGCTCGGTGATCCAGGCGAAGTCGCTTTCGTTGAGGCGCAACTGGCCCAGGTCGTCGTCGCGGTGCGCATCGAAGCCCGCGCTGACGAAGACCATCTGCGGACGGAAGTCCTCCAGCCGCGGCACCCAGCAGGCCTCGATGAGCTCGCGCACGTCCATGCCCTTGGTGTAGGCCGGCACCGGCAGGTTGAGCATGTTGGACGCCGGGTGGTCGGTGCCGCTGTAGGGGTAGAAGGGATGCTGGAAGAAGCTCACCATCAGCACCCGCGGGTCGTTGCTGAAGATGTCTTCGGTGCCGTTGCCGTGGTGCACGTCGAAGTCGACGATCGCGACACGCTCCAGCCCATGCACCTCGATCGCGTGGCGCACGCCCACCGCGACGTTGTTGATGAAGCAGAAGCCCATCGCCTTGTCGTGGCAGGCATGGTGGCCGGGCGGGCGCACGGCGCAGAAAGCGTTTTCCAACGCGCCGGAGATCACCGCGTCGGTCGCGGCGATGGCCGCACCGGCGGCGCGCCGGGCGGCGAGCATGGTGAAGCGGGTGAGCGCGGTGTCGGGATCGAGCTGCGCATGGGTCGGGCCGCCGGCCGGCTCGTCCGCCACCAGGCGGTCGTTGAGCGCCTCCAGGTGCTCCATGTGCGCGACACTGTGGGCCCGCGTGATCTGCTGCAGCGTGGCCAGCGGCACCTCGCCGTGCTCGAGGGCATCGGCCACGCCGGTCAGCAGCAGGCGGTCCTCGATGGCATCGAGCCGCTGAGGACACTCCGGATGGCCCATGCCCATGTCGTGCTTCCAGCAGTCGCGGTGTGTGAAGTAGCCGGTTTTGCCCATGGTCGGTCACCTCGTAGGCTCATGAAGCGCAAGGCCGCAGGGCTTACGGTATCGTTTGCATATGGATACAAAAATGGACGTCGCCGCGAAGCTCGCCAGTTTGCTCGGCCAGCTTAACACGGTGATCGTCGGCAAAGAGGCGCAGGTGCGCGACTGCGTGGCCTGCCTGCTGGCCGGCGGCCACCTGCTGATCGAGGACGTGCCGGGCGTGGGCAAGACCACGCTGGCCCACGCACTGGCCCACACCTTCGGCCTGCAGTTCTCGCGCGTCCAGTTCACCGCCGACCTGATGCCGGGCGACCTGTCGGGCGTGGCCATCTACGACCGGGGCCAGCAGTCCTTCGTCTTCCACCCCGGGCCGGTCTTCACGCAGGTGCTGCTGGCCGACGAGATCAACCGCGCCAGCCCCAAGACCCAGAGCGCCCTGCTCGAAGCCATGGAAGAGAAGCAGGTCACCGTCGAGGGCGAGACCCGACCTCTTCCCGCCCCCTTCTTCGTGATCGCCACGCAGAACCCGCACGACCAGCTGGGCACCTTCGCGTTGCCCGAGTCGCAGCTCGACCGCTTCCTGATGCGCATCTCGCTCGGCTACCCCGACCGCGCGGCCGAGCGCGCCCTGCTCGCCGGCGCCGACCGGCGCGAGATGCTGGCCGGCCTGCCCGCGCTCCTGACCGCGGGCGAACTCACCGCGCTGCAGCAGCGCGTGCTGCAGGTGCATGCGGCCGAGCCGCTGCTGAACTACGTGCAGGACCTGATCGCCGCCACCCGCTCGGGCCGCTGGTTCCTGCAGGGCCTGTCGCCGCGCGCCGGCATCGCGGTGCTGCGCGCGGCCAAGGCGCAGGCCCTGCTGGCCAACCGCGACTACGTGGCGCCGGACGACGTGCAGGCCGTGCTGCCGCAGACCATCGCCCACCGGCTCACCCCGGTCGGCGATGCGGGGCGCGGCGCGGTCGAGCAGGTGCGCGCCATGGTCGCCGCGATTCCCCTGCCGTGAACCCCTCCGCGCGCCTCCTCGCACCGGTCCGCGCGCGCATCGACGGCTGGTTCCTGTCGCGCCGTCCGCCTTCCGACACACTGGAACTCACGCAGCGCAACGTCTACATCGTGCCCACGCCCGCGGGCTGGATGCTGGGCGCCACCCTGCTGGTGCTGCTGATCGGCTCGATCAACTACCAGCTCAACCTGGGCTACCTGCTGACCTTCCTGCTGGCGGGCAGCGTGGCGGTCGGCATGCACGTCGGCCATGGGACGCTGCGCGGGCTGGGCCTGCGGCTGCTGGCGCCGGACCCCCAATACGCCGGGGCAGCCGCCGTGCTGCGCGTGGTGCTCAGCAACACGCGGCGGACCACGCGCTACGGCATCGGCCTCGCCGTCCGCCACAGCGGCCAATGGTCCTGGGGCGACGTGCCGGCGCAGGGCAGCGAAACGGTCGAGGTCGCGTTCAAGGCCGACCGGCGCGGGCTGCACCCGGTGCCCACGCTGACGGCCGAGACCCGCTTTCCGCTCGGCACCTTCCGCGTGTGGACGGTGTGGCGGCCGGCGGCACAAGTGCTGGTCTACCCGGCGCCCGAGGCGCATCCGCCACCGCTTCCGCCGGGCGAGCCGCTGGCGGGGCAGGCGGCCTCCACCGCGATGCGCAGCCACGTGGCCGGCGAATACGACGGCGTGCGGGCCTACCGGCGCGGCGATCCGCTGAAGCTGGTGGTCTGGAAGCGGGCCGCCCGGGCGCAGGCCGTCGGCTCCGAAGAACTCGTGAGCCGGGACACGCAGCAGGCCCAGCGCCAGGAGCTTTGGCTGGATGCGCAGCACACGGGGCTGAGCGACCCGGAGGGACGCGTGTCGCGTCTCTGCGCATGGGTGCTGATGGCGGACCGGCTGGGCGTGGACTACGGCCTTCGTGTCGCGGGCAGGACCGTCCCGCCCTCGCAAGGCGAGGCCCATCGCCGGCGCTGCCTGGAGGTGCTGGCGCTGTGCTGAAACCCGCGCAAAAGCTGCAGGCTCTTCCGAGAGAAGCCCGGGACACCCTGTTCCTGCTCTCGGTCATCGCCCTCATCCTGCTTCCCCAGCTTCCCAACATCCCGTGGTGGTGCAGCGCCCTCACCGCCATCGTCCTGGTCTGGCGCGGCACCCTCGCCGTCCAGGCCAAGCCGCTGCCCGGCCGCTGGTGGCGGGTCGCCCTGCTCGCCGTCACGATGGCCTCCACCTACGCCACCTACCGCACGCTGCTGGGCCGCGACGCCGGCGTGACGCTGATCGTGATCCTGCTGGCGCTCAAGACGCTGGAGCTGCGCGCGCGCCGCGATGCCTTCGTCATCTTCTTCCTGGGCTTCTTCACGATGCTCACGAACTTCTTCTACTCGCAGTCGCTGCCGACGGCGCTGGCGATGCTGCTGGGGCTGCTGGGCCTGCTGACGGCGCTGGTCAACGCCCACATGCCGGTCGGGAAACCGCCGCTGCTGCAGGCGGCGCGCACCGCCGGCTGGATGGCATTGCTCGGCGCGCCGATCATGCTCGCGCTGTTCCTGCTTTTCCCGCGCATGGCGCCGCTGTGGGGCACGCCCAGCGACGCGATGGCCGGCCGCACCGGCCTGTCGAACAGCATGAAGGTCGGCAGCATCGCGCGGCTCGCGCTGGACGACGGCATGGCCGCGCGCATCCAGTTCGACGGCGACCGCGTGCCGCCGCAGCAGGTGCTGTATTTCCGCGGACCGGTGCTCACCCGCTTCGACGGCCGCGAATGGACGGCCCCGCCGCTGTTCCCGCGCGGCGCGCCATCGGACCTGCGCGTGCAGGGCGAGCCCGTGGACTACCAGGTCACGCTCGAACCCAGCAGCCGGCCCTGGCTGCTCACGCTGGACGCCACTCCCGACAAGCCCGGGCTGCCCGGCTACGAGCTGTACTCCACGCCCGAGTTGCAATGGGCGGCGACCCGGCCGATCAGCGACATGGTGCGCTACCGCGCCCGCAGCTTCACCCGCTTCGAAAGCGGCCCCCTGCGGCGCAACGCCGGCCTGCGCAGCCTCACGATGCTGCCGCCCGGCTCCAACCCGCGCACCGTCGCACTGGCCGCCCAGATGAAGAGCGACCCGGCGCTCGCCGGTGCCGATACGCAGGCCTTCGTGCAGGCCGCGCTGCAGCGCCTGCGCACCGGCGGCTACAGCTACACGCTGGAGCCCGGCATCTACGGCGACGACACCGCCGACGAGTTCTGGTTCGACAAGAAGGCCGGCTTCTGCGAGCACATCGCCTCGGCCTTCGCGGTGCTGATGCGCGCCCTCGGCATCCCCGCGCGCATCGTCACCGGCTACCAGGGCGGCGAGCTCAACGGCGTGGACAACTACTGGACGCTGCGCCACAGCGACGCTCACGCCTGGACCGAGGTGTGGCAGGAAGGCCGGGGCTGGGTGCGGGTCGACCCCACCGCCGCCATCTCGCCGGACCGCATCGGCCAGTTCCAGCGCCTGGCGCCGCAGCCGGGCCTGTTCGCGGGCGCGATGGTGGCGGTCAGCCCCACGCTGGCGCAGAACCTGCGCGCCGCCTGGGAAGCGCTGAACAACGGCTGGAACCAGTGGGTACTCAACTACACGCAAAACCGGCAGCTCGATCTGCTCAGGAACCTGGGCTTCGAGGCCCCCAGCCTGCAGGACCTCGCCACCGTGCTGCTGCTCCTGCTGGTGGCCGCCAGCCTGGCCGGGGCCGGCTGGACGCTGTGGGAGCGCAGCCGGCACGACCCCTGGCTCCGCCTCCTGGACCAGGCGCGCGCACGGCTGGCCCGGGCCGGCATCGATCTGCCCGAGGCCGCGCCGCCCCGCCAGATGGCGGCACGCCTGGCCGAGCGCTTCGGCGCCGGCACGCAGGCGGCGCAGGACTGGCTGCTCAAGCTCGAGGCACAGCGCTACGCCGCCACGCCCGGGCCCGGGCTGGCCGCCCTGCGCGCGGAATTCCGCCGCCTGTCGTGGCCGCGTTGAAAGCGCGCAAGAACACCACGATTTCGGGCGGGCCGGCAGCACGCGACGGCACAATCGGGGCCCATGCGCCGCCTCCTTCCGACCGCCCTCCTCTCGTCGATCCTCGTCCTGCTGGGCGCGACCCTTCCTCTCCTCCCCGCCGCGGCCCAGACACAGAAGGCCGTGCGCGGCGAGACGCTCTACGCCACGCGCGAGGACGCCATGCGCTTCGCCGACGACGTGGCCGAGCGCCGCAACCTGGACCGCACGTGGGTGCGCACCACCATCGGCAACGCGCGCCTGCTGCCCAACGTGCCGCGCCTCATGCTGCCCGCGCCGCGCGGCACGGCGAAGAACTGGCGCGTCTACCGCAGCCGCTTCATCGACGCGGCGCGCATCGGTGCCGGCGTGCGCTTCTGGCGCGCCAACGCCGACACGCTGGCGCGGGCCGAGGCCGAGTTCGGCGTGCCGGCCGAGATCATCGTCGGCATCGTCGGCGTGGAGACCATCTACGGCCGCAACATGGGCAACTTCCGCGTCATCGACGCCCTGGCCACCCTCTCCTTCGACTTCCCGCAGGGCCATCCGCGCGCGGCCGAGCGCCAGGCCTTCTTCCGCGGCGAGCTTGAAAGCTTCCTCAGCACCGAGAGCCGCACCGCCGAGAATCCGATGGTGCCGGTGGGCAGCTACGCCGGCGCCATGGGCATGCCGCAGTTCATGCCCAGCAGCATCGCCAAGTACGCCATCGACTACGACGGCGACGGCCGCATCGACCTGGTCAACAGCACGGCCGACGTGATCGGCTCGGTCGCCAACTACTTCAAGGCCTTCGGCTGGACGCCAGGCATGCCGTCCGTCTACCCCGTGGCCTTCGACGAAGCCCGGCTGCGCAAGGACGTATTGCTGGCCCCCGACATCCGGCCCACTTTCAGCGCCGACGCCTTCGTGGCCGGCGGTGCCGTTCTCGAAGGCGAAGCACTCGAGCACAAGGGGCTGCTGGCGCTGATCGAGCTGCAGAACGGCGCCGACCCGCCCAGCTACGTCGCGGGCACGCAGAACTTCTACGTGATCACGCGCTACAACTGGAGCAGCTACTACGCGATGTCGGTGTTGGACCTCGGGCGCGAGGTGCGCGCCGCGATGGAGCAATAGACGATGCAGCTTGAGGCGCGCCGCGCGGCCTGGCAGGATGCCTGGCGCGATCTGGGCACCACCGCTTCCGATGACGCCTTGCTCGCGCAACTGGAGACGCGCTACGCCGAGCCCCACCGCGCCTACCACACGCTGCAGCACCTGGACGAATGCCTCGAAGGCCTGGCGCGCGAACGCACCCGTGCGCTGCGTCCGGGCGAGGTTGCGCTGGCGCTCTTCTTCCACGACGCCATCTACGACGTGCACGGGCACGACAACGAGGAACGCAGTGCCGACTGGGCACGGCAGGCCATGCTCGACGCACGCGTGTCGCCCGATGCCGCGCAGCGCGTCCATGCGCTCGTGATGGCCACGCGACACCAGGCGCAACCGCAGGAGGCGGATGCGCAACTGCTGGTCGACATCGACCTGTCCATCCTCGGCGCGCCGGCGCCGCGCTTCGCCGAGTACGAGCGGCAGATCCGCATCGAGTACGCCCACGTGCCGCCCGATGTCTTCGAGCCCAGGCGCAAGCGCATCCTGGGCGCCTTCCTGGCGCGCGAACCGCTCTATCTCACGCCGTCGATACGCGCCACGCGCGAGGAGCAGGCCCGCCACAACCTGCGCCAGGCGATCGGCTGATCAGCCGCCGAAGCCGCCGCGCGCCACGACCTGGCCGTCGCGGTCCACCACCACCGCCTCCCCCATCGCCACCGCTTCGCCGGTGAAGGCCGTGATGTTGACCTGGTGCGTCACCCACACCTCGAAGGCGCCGGCCGGAATGCGCGCCAGCCCGGCCAGCAGCCGTGCCCGGTTCCCGGGCGCGACGGCGGGGTTGGCGAAGCTCGAATTGAGCGGCGCCCAGGGCTCGTGCGTGCCGAAGGCCAGGTCGGCCGTGTCCTTGCAGCGGCACCAGGCACTGGAACGCACCGCGCGCGGCGCCAGGCCGCGGCTGCGGAACCATTCGCCCGCCGCGCGCGCCTGTGCACGGCCCGCATCGCTCAGGTTGCGCTGCGTGCTGCACTGCGCGAGGCTGAAACCGGGTGGATCGCCGATGCCCGGCGTGGTCTGCGCATGGCGCCACAGCAATGCGCAACTGCCGGCGCGCAGGCGCCCAGCCATCGCATCATCGCCCTGCTGCGCATAGGCACGCTGCAGCCACAGGGCCGCGCCCAGCAGAATGAAGTCGCGCCGTCCGTTCATGCACGGAGGCTAGCAAAGACCCAGCCCCAAAGCAAAGCGGCTGCCGCGCCCATCGCGCGGCAGCCTTCACGAAGCCCCAAACACTCAGCGCGCCTTGCCTTCCTTCCAGGCCGTCAGCAGCTTCTCGTAGTCGATGGTCTCGCCCTTGGGCTTTTCGTTGGCCAGCTTCTTCCACGGTGCGTGCTGGTCGCTCAGCCACTTGTTCGGGTCCCCCTTGGCATTGAGCTTGGGCGCGCACTTGGCCATGCCGGCGCGCTGCAGGCGGGCCATCACGTTGTCCATCTCCTCGGCCAGGTTGTCCATGGCCTTCTGCGGGGTCTTCTCGCCCGTCACCGCCTCGGCCACGTTCTTCCACCACAGCTGCGCGAGCTTGGGGTAGTCCGGCACGTTGGTGCCGGTGGGCGACCAGGCCACGCGCGCCGGGCTGCGATAGAACTCGACCAGCCCGCCCAGCTTGGGCGCCATGTCGGTCATCGCCTTGGACTGGATGTCGGATTCGCGGATCGGCGTCAGGCCCACGATGGTCTTCTTGAGCGAGGTGGTCTTGGCGGTGATGAACTGCGCATAGAGCCAGGCGGCCGCGGTGCGGTTCTCGTCGTGGTTGGCGAAGAAGGTCCAGGAACCCACGTCCTGGTAGCCGTTCTGCATGCCCTGCTTCCAGTACGGACCGTTCGGGCCGGGTGCCATGCGCCACTTGGGCGTGCCGTCGGCATTGACCACCGGCAGGCCGGGCTTGGTCATGTCGGCGGTGAAGGCGGTGTACCAGAAGATCTGCTGCGCGATCTGCCCTTGCGCCGGCACCGGGCCGGCCTCGCCGAAGGTCATGCCGGTGGCTTCCTTGGGCGCGTACTTCTTCATCCAGTCCACGTACTTGGTGAGCGCATAGACCGCCGCCGGCGAGTTGGTGGCGCCGCCGCGCGACACGCTGGCGCCCACCGGCGTGCACTTGTCGTCGGCCACGCGGATGCCCCACTCGTCGATCGGCAGGCCGTTGGGCGTGCCGATGTCGGCCGAGCCGGCCATCGACAGCCAGGCGTCGGTGAAGCGCCAGCCCAGCGACGGGTCCTTCTTGCCGTAATCCATGTGGCCGTAGATGGGCTTGCCGTCGATGGTCTTCACGTCGTTGCTGAAGAACTCGGCGATGTCCTCGTAGGCGCTCCAGTTCAGCGGCACGCCCAGGTCGTAGCCGTACTTGGCCTTGAACTTTTCCTTCAGCTCAGGCCGCGCGAACAGGTCGGCGCGGAACCAGTAGAGATTGGCGAACTGCTGGTCCGGCAACTGGTAGAGCTTGCCGTCCGGCGCGGTCGTGAACTTGGTGCCGATGAAGTCCTTCAGGTCCAGCCCAGGGTTGGTGTACTCCTTGCCCTTGCCGGCCATGTAGTCGGTCAGGTTCATGATCTTGCCGTAGCGGTAGTGCGTGCCGATCAGGTCGGAGTCGGAGATCCACCCGTCGTAGATCGACTTGCCCGACTGCATCGAGGTCTGCAGCTTCTCGACCACGTCGCCTTCCTGGATCAGGTCGTGCTTGACCTTGATGCCGGTGATCTCCTCGAAGGCCTTGGCCAGGGTCTTGGATTCGTACTCGTGCGTGGTGATGGTTTCCGAGACCACCGAGATCTCGCGCACGCCCTTGGCCTGCAGCTTCTTGGCCGCATCGATGAACCACTTCATCTCCGCCGTCTGCTGGTCCTTGCTCAGGGTCGACGGCTGGAACTCGCTGTCGATCCACTTCTTGGCCTCGGCCTCGCCGGCCCCCGCGCTCTGAATGGCACAGGCGGCCGCTGCCAGTGCCAACGCCGTGTAGCGAATCTTCATGATCAATGTCTCCTCGAGTTGCTTCCCGTGTTGTGCACATGCCGGCCCCCGGGAAAGCGAAGAGCCGGACAGTGTGGAAACATCGCTAGCCCTTGCGCATGATCAGCGCCAGCACCAGCATCGACAGCACGAAGCTGATCCAGATGGAGGGCTCGGCCTCGAGCCCCATCCATTCCTGCAGCTTGCCGGCCAGCCCGATGAAGATCAGGTTGATGTAGGCCGCGACCAGCAGGCCGATGAAGAGCCGGTCGCCGCGCGTGGTCTCCATGGGCAGCCAGCCGCGGCGCAGCGTGGTGGGGGACTTGATCTCCCACACGGTCATGAACACCAGCATCAGCGCGATGCAGCAGAAGAAGACGGCCACGGGCGTGGTCCATACCATCCATTCGAACATATCAGCTCACCCCCAGTCTTCGCGCACTTCGTGTCGCTTCGCCAACCCCCTCGCCGGGGGCAACACCAGCGGCCCGGCAAAGCCGGTTCCGCGGAGGATGTTGCTCTCCCCCAGGCTCCCCCACTTCGTGTGGTCCGCCAACCCCCTCGCCGGGGGCAACACCAGCGGCCCGGCGAAGCCGGTTCCGCGAAGGATGTTGCTCTCCCCCAGGCTCCCCCACTTCGTGTGGTCCGCCAACCCCCTCTCCGGGGGCAACACCAGCGGCCCGGCAAAGCCGGTTCCGCGGTGTTCCCCGAAGAGGGCTCGCAGCCATCGCCAGGTCTCCTTCAGACGCGTCCCATCGCGAAGCCCTTCGCGATGTAGTGCCGCACGAACCAGATCACGATCGCGCCGGGCACGATCGTCAGCACGCCGGCCGCCGCCAGCGTGGCCCAGTCCATGCCCGAGGCGCTGACCGTGCGCGTCATGGTCGCCACGATGGGCTTGGCGTTCACGCTGGTCAGCGTGCGGGCCAGCAGCAATTCGACCCAGCTGAACATGAAGCAGAAGAAGGCCGCCACGCCCACGCCCGCCTTGATCAGAGGCAGGAAGATCGTGAGGAAGAAGCGCGGGAAGGAATAGCCGTCGATGTAGGCCGTCTCGTCGATCTCGCGCGGGATGCCGCTCATGAACCCTTCCAGAATCCACACCGCCAGCGGCACGTTGAACAGCAGGTGCGCCAGCGCCACGCCCAGGTGCGTGTCCATCAGACCCACCGTCGTGTACAGCTGGAAGAATGGCAGCAGGAAGACCGCCGGCGGCGTCATGCGGTTGGTCAGCAGCCAGAAGAAGATGTGCTTGTCGCCGAGGAAGGAATAGCGCGAGAAGGCATAGGCCGCCGGCAGCGCCACCACCAGCGAGACCACGGTGTTGATGCCCACGTAGATCAGGCTGTTGATGTAGCCCGAGTACCAGGACTCGTCGGTGAAGATGCGCGCGTAGTTGGACCAGGTGAACTGCTGCGGAAAGAAGGAGAAGCTGGACAGGATCTCCTCGTTGGTCTTGAAGCTCATGTTGACCATCCAGTAGATGGGCAGCAGCGCGAACAGGATGTACAGCAGCAGGAAGATGCTGCGCTTGCGAAAGCGCTGGTGCTCCATCATTTCGGTTCCTCCGTTTCCTGCGTCCCCACGCGCTGCATCCAGTTGTAGAGGATGAAGCACAGGAGCAGGATGATCAGGAAGTAGATCAGCGAGAACGCCGCCGCCGGCCCCAGGTCGAACTGGCCCACGGCCTTCTGCGTGAGGTACTGACTCAGGAAGGTGGTGGCGTTGCCCGGGCCGCCGCCGGTGAGCACGAAGGGCTCGGTGTAGATCATGAAGCTGTCCATGAAGCGCAGCAGCACCGCGATCATCAGCACGCCGCGCATCTTGGGCAGCTGGATGTAGCGGAACACGGCGAAGCGGCTGGCGCCGTCGATGCGCGCGGCCTGGTAGTAGGCATCTGGGATCGAGCGCAGTCCGGCATAGCACAGCAGCGCGACCAGCGGCGTCCAGTGCCACACGTCCATCACCAGCACGGTGAACCAGGCATCGCCCGCGCTGCCGGTGTAGTTGTAGTCGATGCCCAGCTTCTGCAGCGCGTAGCCGAGCAGGCCGATGTCGGCACGGCCGTAGATCTGCCAGATGGTGCCGACCACGTTCCAGGGGATCAGCAGCGACAGCGCGATGATCACCAGCACGGCGGACGACTTCCAGCCGGTCGAAGGCATCGACAGCGCGAGGCAGATGCCCAGCGGAATTTCCACCAGCAGCACCGCCAGCGAGAACACGAGCTGCCGGCCGAGCGCGGCATGCAGCTCGTCGTCGCGCATGACCGAGGCGAACCATTCGGTGCCGACGAACACGCGGCGCTCGGGCGAGATGATGTCCTGCACCGAGTAGTTGACCACCGTCATCAGCGGCACGATGGCCGAGAAGGCCACGCACAGCAGCACCGGCAGCACCAGCCACCAGGCCTTCTGGTTGATGGGTTTGTTGTAGCCGTTCATGCCACCAGTTCCTCGTTGCGATAGAAGCAGGTGTGCGTGTCCACCACCTTCAGCCACACGGCCTCGCCTTTCCCGGGGACGGCCGCGGAAGAATCCAGGCGGGCCTTGATCACGCTGTCGCCGATCCGCGCGGTCAGCATCTGGTGCGTGCCCACGTCCTGCAGCTGCGTCACCGTGGCCTGCAGCGCGCCGGGCGCATTGGGCTCGGACAGCGTCACGTACTCGGGCCGGATGCCGAGCTTCAGCGGGCCTTCGGGCAGTGTGCGCGTGGTCGTCAGCCGCATCCCGGCGACCTCCAGCGACCAGCCGGTGGCCTGCACCGGCAGGAAGTTCATGCCCGGCGAGCCGATGAAGTGGCCGACGAAGGTGTGGGCCGGCCGCTCGAACAGTGCGTCGGCGCTGCCCACCTGCACCGCCTTGCCGCGCGTCATCACGACCACCTCCTCGGCGAAGGTCAGCGCCTCCACCTGGTCGTGCGTGACGTAGATCAGCGTGAGCTTGAGCTCGCGGTGGATCTGCTTGAGCTTGCGCCGCAGCTGCCACTTGAGGTTGGGGTCGATCACCGTGAGCGGCTCGTCGAAGAGCACGGCCGAGACGTCGCTGCGCACCAGCCCGCGGCCCAGCGAGATCTTCTGCTTGGCATCGGCCGCCAGGCCCGCCGCGCGCTGGTTGAGCTGGCCGCTCATGTCCAGCATCTCGGCGATCTCGCCCACGCGCTTCTTGATCTGCTCGGCGGGCAGCCTGCGGTTGCGCAGGGGAAAGGCGAGGTTCTCCGCCACGGTCATGGTGTCGTAGATCACCGGGAACTGGAACACCTGCGCGATGTTGCGTTCCTGCGGTGACGCGTGCGTGACGTCGCGCCCGTCGAAGCTGACGGTGCCCTGCGACGGCACCAGCAGGCCCGAGATGATGTTGAGCATGGTGGTCTTGCCGCAACCCGAGGGGCCGAGCAAGGCATAGGCGCCGCCGTCGCGGAAGCTCAGGGTCAGCGGCAGCAGCGCGTAGTCGCTGTCCTGCTGCGGGTGGGGCCGGTAGGCGTGGGCCAGGTCGAGGTCGATGCGTGCCATGTCAAGCTCTCGTGCGCCGCCAGGCCGGCGCCACGGCCAGCCGCTCCGACGCGTCGAACACATAGGCCTGCGCGGCCGGGAAGTACAGGGTGATGGCGGTGCCCAGCTCGAAGCGGTGCACGCCGGTCAGCTGCGCCACCAGCTCGCCCACCAGGGTCTCGACGTGAACGAAGGTGTCGGAGCCGGAGATTTCCGCCAGTTCCACCTTGCCCGGGATGGCGATGTCGCCCTCGCGCGCGGCCACGTCGAGCGCGCTGGCGCGCAGGCCCACCGTGACCGCGCCGTCGATGCCCGCCGACAGCGTCAGCGGCACCAGCGGGCCGCCCGCAAGCTGCACGCCGCCGGCGGCGACGCGGCCGGCCAGCAGGTTCATCGGCGGGTCGCTGAAGGCGCGCGCCACGCGCAGCGACTGGGGCGCGTGGAAGACTTCGGCCGTGGGCCCGTACTGCAGCAGTTCGCCCGCGTCCATCACCGCCGTGTGGCCGCCGAGCAGCAGGGCCTCGCCGGGTTCGGTGGTGGCGTAGATCACGGTCGAATCGCCGGTGGCGAAGAGCTGCGTGAGCTCCTCGCGCAGGCCTTCGCGCAGCTTGTAGTCGAGGTTGACCAGGGGCTCGTCCAGCAGCACCAGCGGTGCGTTCTTGGCCAGCGCCCGCGCCAGGGCCACGCGCTGCTGCTGGCCGCCCGACAGCTCGGAGGGGTAGCGGTCGAGGAACTGGCCGATGCTCAGCTTGTCCGCCAGTTCGCGCACCCGCGCCTCGATGTTCTTCTCGCCGCGCAATTTGAGCGGCGAGCCGATGTTGTCGGCCACCTTCAGCGAGGGGTAGTTGATGAACTGCTGGTAGACCATCGCGACATTGCGCTCGCGCACCGGCACGCCCGTCACGTTCTTCCCGTCGACCAGAACCAGGCCCTCGGTGGGGGTGTCCAGCCCGGCCATCAACCGCATCAGGCTGGTCTTGCCGGACTGGGTGGCGCCGAGCAGCACCGTCACCGCGCCGCGCTTCGGCGCGATGCTCTGCTCGTAGAGCCAGGTCTGCGCACCCACCTTCTTGGTGACGCGCTCCAATGTCAGCTGCATGCAACTCCTTCCCGTACCCGCTGCGCCGATGGCGGCACCTGCTCCCGCATCCATGCGCCGACGCGTTCGCGCTGCTCGGGCGTGAAGCGCAGGCCGAGCTTGGAACGGCGCCACAGCACGTCGTCTCCGCTGCAGGCCCATTCCTCGTCCCGCAGGTAGCGCAGCTCGCGCTCGTGCAGGCCGGGTGCCACCGCTTCGCCCATGTCTTGCATCGACCGTGCGTCGCCGAGCACGACCGAAATGCGCGCGCCGTAGGCGCGCGCCAGGCGGCGCGCCAGCGATGCTTCCAGCCAGGGATGCTTCGCCTGCACCGCCGCCACGAAGCGCTCGAAATCCTCGTCGGGCCGCTTCGCCGCGCCGATCCATGCCGACAGGTCGCCCCCCGCCAGGAAAGCCGACTCGGTCCAGGCCGGCCGCGCCTCGCCCAGCATGCGGCCCACTTCGTCGGCCGCGTCTTCCGCCAGCTTGCGGAAGGTCGTGATCTTGCCGCCCCACACCGACAGCAGCGGCGCGGCCGTGGCGTTGGACTCGAGCATGTAGTCGCGCGTCACGGCCGAGGGGTCGCCGGAGGCGTCGTCCAGCAAGGGGCGCACGCCCGAGTAGGTCCACGCGACGTCGGCCGGGAGGATGGGCTTCTCGAAATAGCGGCTGGCCTGCGTGCAGAGGTACTCGACCTCGTCCTGCGCGATGCGGGCCGCACCGGGGTCGTCGCCGCTCAACTCGATGTCGGTGGTGCCGATCAGCGTGAAGTCGCCCTGGTAGGGGATGGCGAAGATGATCCGCTTGTCCGGGTTCTGGAAGATGTAGGCGTGGTCGTGCTCGAACACGCGCGGCACCACGATGTGACTGCCCTTCACCAGGCGCAGGTGCCGCGTCGCCAGGGCCTCGCCGCGCGCGGGCTGCGCCACGCCGCGCAGGAAGGCCTCCGCCCAGGGCCCGGCGGCATTCACCACCGCGCGGGCACGCACCGTGCGCCGGCCGGCCGGGCCTTCCAGCACGGCGGTCCAGCCGTCGGCGTCGCGCTGCGCGCCGACGCAGCGCGTGCGGGTCAGCACCTCGGCGCCCTTGGCGCGCGCGTCGATGGCGTTGAGCACCACCAGCCGCGCATCGTCCACCCAGCCGTCGGAATAGACAAAGCCGCGCCTGAATACCGACTTGAGCGGCGCGCCGGCCGGGTGCGCGCGCAGGTCGACCCCGCGCGAGCCCGGCAGCACCTCGCGCCGCGCCAGGTGGTCGTAGAGGAAGAGGCCGATGCGCACCATCCACGCCGGCCGCATCGACGGGTCGTGCGGCATCACGAAGCGCAGCGGCCACATGATGTGCGGCGCGCTGCGCAGCAGCACCTCGCGCTCCTGCAGCGCCTTGCGCACGAGCGAGAACTCGTAGTACTCCAGATAGCGCAGGCCGCCGTGGATCAGCTTGGTGGAGGCCGAAGAGGTGTGGGCCGCGAGATCGTCCTTCTCGCACAGCAGCACGCGCCAGCCGCGCCCGGCCAGGTCGCGGGCGATGCCGCAGCCGTTGATGCCGCCGCCGACGATGAGCACGTCGACCATGGGCCGCTGGGCCGATGAAGATGAAGGGCTGGCGCTCACGTTGCTGTGACTTTCTTCACGGATTCCGCCTGAGGCATTGTTCGCTTTTTTTCATTTTGATTCCTTAAAGCGCGATTTTCCCTGGTGTTAACCCTCAAGTCCATTCGTTTTCTTTCGTTCTAAAGTGAAAGGGCCCTGCCCTCAAGAACCCGCGTGAATTCGAATCCCCGCCAGATCAAGCTTCTCGCCACCGTGCGTGCGCGCGGGTCCGTCACCGTCGAGCAACTCGCCGAGATGCTCGACGTCACGCTGCAGACCGTGCGCCGGGACGTGCAGCGCCTGGCCGACGAGGGCCTGCTGACCCGCTTCCACGGCGGCGTGCGCGTGCCCAGTTCGACCATCCAGAACATCGGCTACCAGCAGCGCGAGACGCTGCATGCCGAAGGCAAGGCCCGCATCGCGCGCGCGGTGGCGGCGCGGGTGCCGAACGACTGCTCGCTGATCCTCAACATCGGCACCACCACCGAGGCCATCGCCAAGGCGTTGATGCATCACACGGGGCTGCGGGTCATCACCAACAACCTCAACGTCGCGGCCATCCTGAGCGGCAATCCGAACTGCGAGGTGATCGTGGCCGGTGGCTCGGTGCGGCCGCGCGACCGCGCGATCGTGGGCGAGGCCACGGTGGATTTCATCCGCCAGTTCAAGGTCGACATCGCGGTCATCGGCGTCTCCGGCATCGAGGCCGACGGCACGCTGCGCGACTTCGACCTGCGCGAGGTGAAGGTGGCGCAGACCATCATCGCCCAGGCGCGCGAGGTGTGGCTGGCCGCCGATGCCAGCAAGTTCAACCGGCCAGCGATGGTGGAACTGGCGAAGCTGTCGCAGATCGACTGCCTCTACACCGACGCCGACCCGCCCGCGCCCTTTCCCGAGTTGCTGGAGCAGGCCCAGGTACGCTGTGAAGTTGCGTAGCCCCAGCAAAGACAATCCTCGATACGTCGGAGTGGCCCATGACCTACCTGCTCGCCCTTGACCAGGGCACCTCCAGCTCCCGCAGCATCGTGTTCGACCACGAAGGCCGCATCGTCGCCATCGCGCAGAAGGAGCTCACGCAGATCTACCCGCAGCCCGGCTGGGTCGAGCACGACCCGATGGAGATCTGGGCCGGCCAGCTCGCGACCGCGCGCGAGGTGCTGGCCAAGGCGGGGCTGGAGGCCTCGGACATCCACGCCCTGGGCATCACCAACCAGCGCGAGACCACGGTGCTGTGGAACCGCAGGACGGGCCAGCCCGTGCACCACGCGATCGTCTGGCAGGACCGGCGCGCCGAGCCGCTGTGCGCCAGGCTGCGCGAGGACGGCATGACCGGCCTGATCCAGCAGAAGACCGGCCTGGTCATCGATGCGTATTTCTCCGGCACCAAGCTGCGCTGGCTGCTCGACAACGTGCCCGGCGCCCGCGCCGCGGCCGAGCGCGGCGAGCTGGCTTTCGGCACGGTGGACAGCTGGCTGATCTGGCAACTCACCGGCGGCAAGGTGCACGTGAGCGACGTGAGCAACGCCTCGCGCACCATGCTCTTCAACGTGCACACGCACGCGTGGGACGCCGAGCTGCTGGCGCTGCTGGACATCCCCGCGTCGCTGATGCCCGAGGTCAAGCCCTCGAGCACGCATTTCGCGGACACCGATGCCGGCCTGTTCGGGCGCCCGCTGCCCATCGGCGGCGTGGCCGGCGACCAGCAGAGCGCCCTCTTCGGCCAGGCCTGCTTCGAGGCCGGCATGGCCAAGAACACCTATGGCACCGGCTGCTTCCTGCTGATGCACACCGGCGGCGCCTTCCAGCCTTCGCACAACGGCCTGCTGGTGACCAGTGCCGCGCAGACGGCCGACATGCCGCCGCAGTACGCGATGGAGGGCAGCGTCTTCGTCGGCGGTGCGGTGGTGCAGTGGCTGCGCGACGGCTTGAAGGCGATCCAGGGCAGCGCCCAGGTCCAGGCCCTGGCCGAGAGCGTGCCCGATGCCGGCGGCGTGATGATGGTGCCCGCCTTCACCGGCCTGGGCGCGCCCTACTGGAACGCCGACGCACGCGGCACCATCACCGGCCTGACGCGCGGCACGACCGTCGCACACATCGCCCGCGCCGCGCTGGAGAGCATCGCCTACCAGAGCGCCGCCTTGCTGCAGGCCATGAGCCGCGATGCCGTCGCGGCCGGCGGCGCGCCGGTGGCCGAGCTGAGGGTCGACGGCGGTGCGGCGGTCAACGACCTGCTCATGCAGTTCCAGGCGGACCTGCTGGGCATTCCGGTGGTGCGGCCCGAGGTCATCGAAACGACTGCGCTGGGCGCCGCCTACCTGGCGGGGCTGTCGACCGGCGTGTACCGCGACGTCGGCGAGCTGTCGAAGCAGTGGCGGGTGGAGCGGCGCTTCATGCCGACGCTGAGCCGGGACAAGGCCGGCGAGAAGATGGCGCAGTGGGAGCTGGCGGTGCGTCGGGCCACGCTGGCCTGAGGACCGGGGTTCGCGGTTCGCGCGCTCTCTTCTTCCGAATCAGCGCGCGAACCTTCCGCACATGCGGCGCCCCTCCTCCCTGCCGACTCCCTGACCCTCTCGTGTGGCGGCGAAGGAAGATAGCCGATGCCCGAGGCGCTCGCACCCCCTCCGAAAGTCGATAGCAGAAAACCCGTAGAACTTGCGCCCTACGGCACGCCCGGAGGCCCGGCCCCGGGAATTAACCCTCGCCACGACGTCGATCCGGCCGAAGATGGACCACCCGAGCGACGTCGTTGATGTCGACTCGACGACCTTCAACCCGTGCAGAGGGCCGGCTCGCACGCCCGCGCCGGCGCTCGTCACTCCCGCACCCACCGCACGGTCTCCTCGACCGTTGCCCGCGAGGTACGGAAGCGGTTGGCCGGATGGTCCGGGTCCGCGTAGCCGAAGGAAATGCCGCACACGATCAGCCGGTCGTCGGGAATGCGGAACCAGCGGCGCAGGAACGCCGAGCGCTGCGCGAGCGCCGCCTGCGCGATCGTGGCCACGCCGTGGGAGGCTGCGGCCAGCATGAAGTTATTGACGTAGGCGCCGCAGTCGAGCACGCCGTAGGTGCCCAGCAGCGCGTCGCTGGTGACGAGCGCCACGTGCGGTGCGCCGAACAGCCGGAAGTTCTCGGCGCCCTGCCTTGCCGAGGCCTCGCGGTCGCCCCTGGCGATGCCGACGCTCGCATACAGGCCGAAACCGCAGGCGCGGCGCCGATCGAGGTAGACGCCGCGGTATTCCGAGGGCGGCGGAATCTCGAATCCGGCCGCCTCGGGCTGCGGCGCCTGCAGTGCCGCCCGCAGCTTCTCGGTGGCCGGCGGCTGCGTCACGATGAGCTGCCATGGCTGCACGTTGTTCCACGAAGGCGTGCGCTGCGCCGCCTGCAGGATGCGGCCGAGGGTCGCCTCGGGCACGGCCGCCGGAAGAAAACCGCGGCAACTGGTCCGCGCCTCGAGCAGGCGCTCGAAGGCCGCCGGGTCCGGCGCGGGCGCCGGGGTGGGGAGATGGTCATGCATGGGCTGCGCTGCCTCAGATGGGTGGGATCGACCGGAATTTATCCGGCATGCCTGACGGGCGCCGCGGCGGTGCCAGCGCGAGCACCGGGGGGCGCAAGCCAGCCCCGGGTTTGAATGCACCGGGCAGGCCCGTTGACGGGAGCCGTGCCGGCCCCGGTTCAGCTCGACAGAAAGCCGCCGTCCACGGCAATGGTCTGCCCGGTCACGAAAGCGGCCGCGTCGGAGGCCAGGAACACCGCCATGCCGGCGACATCGTCGACCGTGGCGAGCCGCCCGAGCGGAAAGCGCGGCATCACCCGGTCGCGCAGCGCGGGTGTGAGGAAGTCCTTCACCATGTCGGTCTCCACCACCCCCGGCGAGATGGCGTTGACACGCACGCCCTGCGGCCCCAGCTCGCGCGCGAGCCCGGTGGTCATCGCAACCACGGCGGCCTTGGTGGCGCCATACCAGACGTTCCCCACGGCGCCGCCACCGCGCACCGACGAGACCGAGGCGATGCTGATGATCGCCCCCCGCCTGCGCTGCGTCATGAGCGGCGCCGCCGCCTGCACGCAGTGAAAGATACCGAGCACATTGACGTCCACCATGGCCCGGAAGGCCGCCGCGTCCGTGTGCGTGCAGGCGCCCTGCGTCATCCGCCCGGCGTTGTTGACGAGCACGTCGAGCCGGCCGTACTCGCGGTCCACCCGCGCCAGGACTTCGGCCACGCCGGCTTCGTCGCACACGTCCATGCGCACGGCACGGGCGTTGCCGTCCAGCGCGTCGGCGCAGGCGCGCGCACCGGCTTCATCGATGTCCGTGACGATCACGGTATGGCCTGCGGCGGCGAAGTGCCGCGCGATGCAGCGGCCGATGCCGCGCGCGGCGCCGGTCACGAGGGCGACCGGCTTGTCTCTGTCCGGGCGGTGCGTCATGGCCGCCTGGAAGCGGCGTTGGTGAACGCCGCCGCATCTGCACCGGTGGCGCCGCGGGTTGCGGACATGCCGAGGTACGCGCTCATGCAGCGGCGGCCGGCAGTTGCAGGAGGGCGCGCGCCTCTGCCGGGGTGGCAGCGTGGCGGCCGTATTCGCCGCAGGCATCGACCACCTTGCGCACCAACTCGGCATTGCTCACGGCGAGGCGCGTGGCGTCGAACTTGATGTTGTCCTCCAGGCCGGTGCGCACGTGACCGCCGGTCTCCAGGCACCAGCGGTTGACCTCCCATTGAAAGCGGCCGGTGCCCGCCGCCACCCAAGTGGCATCGGGCAACACCTGCGCAAGCTCGGCGCGCAGGAAGTCGAACACGCTGCGCCGCGCCGGCATCGCGTTGTCGATGCCGAGCACGAACTGCACGTGCAATGGCCCCCGGATCAAGCCCTTCTTCGCAAGCTTGGCGGCGTTGTAGAGCATGGCCAGGTCGAAGACCTCGATCTCCGGCTTGATGCCGTGCTCCAGCATCGAGGCCGCCAGTCCTTCCACGAAGTCGGGCGGGTTCTCGTAGATGCTGGCCGGAAAGTTCACCGAACCGGTGGCGAGCGAGGCCATGTCGGGACGCAGGTGCAGCATCGAGGCGCGCGCCGACTGGTCGCGGCCGCGGCCGCCGGTGGAGAACTGAATGATCATGCCCGGGCAGTGCTTGCGGATGCCTTCCTGCACCCGGGCGAACAGTTCCGGGTCGGAGCTGGGGCTTTCGTCCTCGGCGCGAACGTGAACATGCACGAGCGAGGCGCCGGCCTCGAAGGCCTGGTGCGTGGATTCGATCTGCTCGGCGGGCGTGACGGGCACGGCGGGCGTGTCCTTCTTTCGCGGCAAAGCGCCCGTGATGGCGACGGTGATGATGGCCGGCTTGCTCACTGTGTCTCCTTTGTCGAAAGCGCCCTCCATCGGAAGGCGCCTAGAAATTTCATTTTCCGATATAGGAAATTTCATTATTGCGTGGCACGAATGGCTGTGCAAGAATTTCTCTGAGCAACACGAAAAATCTCGATAAACGAAATTTGTTGCCGCGCCGCCCTTCCCCTCCACCCGTCCAAGGAACCGCCACGTGAGTACCGGCCAGATCGATTTCCAGGATGTGCTCCAGCTCGTCGAGCTGATCAAAGCCTCGTCGAACTTCAGCGAGATCAAGTTGCGCTCCGGCGATGTCGAAGTCGAGCTGCGGCGCTCGGGCGGCGGTTCGCTCGCGGCGCCAGCCGCCATCGCAGCGGCAGCGCCGGTGATGCCGCCGGCCGCTGCGCCGGAGCCGGCGGCACCGCAGGCGCGCCCTGCACGGCCGGCCGCCGAGCCCGCTCAGCCTGTTGCGACGCAGCCGTCCCCCAAGCCTGCCGCCCCAGCCGCGCGCGAGGGCGCGACCATCGTCGAGTCGCCGATGGTCGGCACGGTGTACCTCGCCCCGGAGCCGGGCGCCCCGGCCTTCGTCCAGCTTGGCCAGGCGGTTGGGCCCGGTGACCCGGTCTGCATCGTCGAGGTGATGAAGCTCATGAACTCCATCCCCGCGGGTTGCGGCGGTGTGGTCACAGAGATCCTGGTCGCCGACGGCGAGGCCGTGGAACACGGCCAGCCCCTGTTCGTCATTTCGCCGCGCTGAGGGCCGCCTCGTGAAGCGAGCACCATCGCGCACACTGCGCAGGGTCCTGGTGGCCAACCGGGGCGAGATCGCCGTCCGCATCCAGCGGGCGTGCCGCGAACTGGGCATCCAGACCATTCAGGTCTACTCCGAGGCCGACCGCGATTCGATGGCCGTGCAGATGGCCGACATCGCCGTGTGCATCGGCCCCGCGCGTTCCAGCGAGAGCTACCTGAACGCCGTTCGGGTGGTGGAAGCCGCCAGATCCATGGGCGCCGACGCCATCCATCCGGGCTACGGCTTCCTGTCGGAGAACGCCGCCTTCGCGCGCCGCTGCGAGGAGGAAGGCCTCGTCTTCATCGGCCCGCCGGGCGAGGTCATCGCGACCATGGGCGACAAGGCATCGGCCCGCGCGATGGCCGTGGCGGCCGGGGTCCCGGTGACGCCGGGGTCCTCCGGCGTGGTCGCTTCGGCCGCCGCCGCACTGGACGTCGCGGGCTCGCTCGGCTATCCGGTGATCCTCAAGGCGGTCGCCGGCGGCGGCGGGCGCGGCATGCGCGTGGTGGAGCGGGAGGCCGAGCTCGCCGCGCACTTCGAGGCCGCCTCGCGTGAGGCCAAGGCCGCCTTCGGCGACGGCGCGATGTACGTGGAGAAGTACCTGGTCGGCATCCGTCACGTCGAGATCCAGATCCTGTCGGACGGAGAACGGGTGCTGCACCTGGGCGAGCGCGACTGCTCCTCGCAGCGGCGCAACCAGAAGCTGGTGGAGGAGAGCCCATCGCCGGGCCTGTCGGAGGCGCTGCGCGTGGAGATGGGCGAGGCGGCGGTACGCCTGTGCCGTCACGTGGGCTACCGCAGCGCCGGAACCATCGAATGCATCGTCGAGCCGGCGAGCCAGCGCTTTTACTTCATGGAGATGAACACCCGCGTGCAGGTGGAGCACCCGGTGACCGAGTGCGTGACCGGCATCGACATCGTGAAGGAGCAGATTCGCATCGCGGCGGGCGAGCGCCTGTCCTTCCGCCAGGATGACGTGCAGCTGCGCGGCCACGCCATCGAGTGCCGCATCAACGCCGAGGACCCGGAACGCGCCTTCGCCCCCAGCCCGGGCCGCGTGGAGAGCCTGCGCCTTCCGGGCGGACCCGGCGTGCGGGTCGACTCCCACGTGTTCGCCGGCTACGTCGTCCCGCCGAACTACGACTCGCTGATCGCCAAGCTGGTCTGCTGGGGCGCCGACCGCGACGAGGCGCTGGCGCGCATGCAGCGCGCGCTCGCCGAGCTGCGCGTGGAAGGCGTGAGCACGACGGCCCCCTTCCTCGCGCGGCTGCTGGCCTGCGACACCTTCAGGCGGGGAGCGGTGCATACGCGCTTCGTCGAGCGCTTCATCCAGGAATCGACACCATGAGCATCCAGAACACACTGCAAGGCCCCGCGGCTGCCACGAATCCGGCAGGCCGGCACTACGGACTGGTCGACGTGACGCTGCGCGACGCCCATCAGTGCCTGTGGTCCACGCGCATGACCACGCCGATGATGACGCCGATCCTCTCGCGGATCGACGACGTCGGCTACGAGTACATCAACATCCTCGGCGGCGCGGTGTTCGACGTGCAGGTGCGCTTTCTGCAGGAGAACCCGTGGGAGCGCATCGGGCTGCTGTGCGAGCGTCTGCGCACGCCCTGCGACGGACTGACGCGGGGCCAGAGCCTCTATACCTTCGAGCTTTTCCCGGACGACATCGTCGAGCTGAACTCGAAGGCGCTCGCGCGCCGGGGCCTGAAGGTGCTCACCGTCTACGACGCGCTCAACGACATGCGCAACATCGTCTCGTCGGTGCGCTCCGCCCACGCCTGCGGCATGCAGGTGAACGCGATGATGGTCTACACGCTATCGCCGGTGCACACCGACGAATACTACGTGGCGCGCACCCGCGAGCTCGTGGCGCTGCGCTCGGACTTCATCTCGGTCAAGGACCCGACCGGGCTGCTCACGCCGGAGCGCGCCGAAACCCTGTTCCCCGCCATCGTGGCCGCAGCGCAGGGCATTCCGCTGCAGTTGCACATGCATAGCCAGTCGGGCCTGGCCGGGCAGGTGCACGAAGCCGCCATCCGCCACGGCTTCCGCTTCGGCCACACGGCCTCGGAGCCGCTCGCCAACGGCGCCTCGCATCCGTCGACCGAGGAGGTGGACGACCGGGCGCGCGCGCTGGGCGTCACCACCGGCGTCGATCGCCGCGCCCTGGCGGACGTGAGCGGCTATTTCGGCTTGCTGGCCGAGCGCGAGAACAAGCCGCGCGGGAAGGTGGCCACCTTCGATGCCGCCTTGTACGAGCACCAGGTGCCCGGCGGCATGATCTCCAACCTGCGCTCGCAGCTCGTCGCGATGCGCATGGAGCACCGGTTGCCGGAAATCCTGGAAGAGGCCGCCCGGGTGCGCAAGGACCTCGGCTACCCGATCCTGGTCAGTCCCTTTGCCCAGTACATCATCACCCAGTCGGTGCTCAACGTCGTGCAGGGCGAGCGCTACAAGACGGTGCCCGACGAGGTGCGCAAGTACGCCATGGGCTTCTACGGGAAGCTGGCGGCGGCGCCGTCCGACGAATTCCTCGACAAGGCGGGCATCCGCGACAGGGATCTGTCGAGCGCGCGCGCCGGCGCCGACCTGCCCCCCGCGTTGCCCCGCCTGCGCGCCGAACTCGGTGCCTCGGCCAGCGACGAGAACCTGCTGCTCGCGGCCTTCTACGACCGCAGCCTGCTCGAGCCCCTGAAGCAATTGCCGCAGCCCTGCCGCTTCGGCACGACACCGCTGCTGGAGCTGGTGCGCTACATCGAGTCGCGCCGCGACCTGCGCCAGGCCAGGGTGCAATGGGGCAACACAGAGATCACCCTGTCGGCCTGAGCCCCGGCGCGTGAGCGCGCGCCGGCGGCCGGGATGACCTTGGAACCGCTTGTGTCAGCAACGAAGATGGAGACAAAGATGACGAGATCGCAGCAGTGTTCCGCGGCGCGCCGCCGCTTCCTGGCCGGCAGCACCGCCGCCGTGGCCCTCGGCATGGCGGGGCTTCGCGCTTCCGCCGCCTCGCTGGAGTGGGGTTGGCCCACGCCGCACGAGAAGGTGTCGGAAGCGTCCATTGCCTGGCTCAAGCAGAAGGGCTGGTGGCCCCTGCAGGTCGCCTTCCAGGCACCCTGGTCGGGCCAGAACACGGTGAACATCGTGATGGACCGCATGGGCCTGCTGACGCAGCGCGGCGTGGAGGCCAAGTGGGCGGCCTTCGCCTCCGGGCCGGCGATCAACGAAGTGCTGATCTCCGGCCGCTTCCAGGCCGGCAGCGGCGGCAACTTCCCCTTCACCACGCTGGTCGACCGCCGCATCCCGGTGAAAGCGATCGCGATCGAAAGCCCCAACCTGCTGCACGCGCTGGTCGTGCCGAACGATTCGCCGATCAAGTCGATCAAGGACCTGAAGGGCCAGAGCCCGCCCGCCACCATCGGACTGGTCACCGGCTCGTCCGCGGAGTTCTACTTCCAGATGAGCGCGCAGATCAACGGCGTGGAGATCGGCAAGGACGTCATCCTCAAGAACATGCCTCCAGGCGAGCAGATGGCGATGCCGCGCGGCATCACCGGCGTGGTGGCCTGGGACCCGACGCCCACGATGATGGTCGAGGAGCGCAAGAACGGGCGCATCGTCGACAGCATCTTCCCCTACAACATCTACGAGGGGCAGTTCTACCTTCGCAGCGAACTGATCGAGAACGTGCCGGACGTGGCGCAGGCCTTCTCGGACGCCTTCGCGGAGGCCACGCTGTGGACGCGCCTGAATCCGGAGAAGGCGGCCGCGCTGATGGCGGAGGACCCGAACCTCAAGAACTACAGCCGCGAGTTGCTGCTGCAGCAGGTCAAGGCCTACAACAACCTCTACAAGCCGACCCACATCTATCCGCACGCGGAGTTCTACGGCAAGGTCAACGAGCCCATCTTCAAGTGGCTGCACCAGTCCAAGCGCATCACCCGGCCGCTCGTGGCCGCAGACTTCGCCGCCGCGGTGGACGAGCGTTTCATGCGCAAGACCTTCGACAAGCTGGGCTGGGCCGTCCCGAAGCAGCCGCCCTTCCTGCCCGCGGACTGGTCCGGCAAGCCGGAGCAGCCGCCGTATCCGAGCTACTACAACGTGCTGAACACGAAGGAGGCGCAGCCCTTCCCGGAGCCGGGCGACCTCGTGAAACCCTGGGCTTTCGGCGGTGCGAACCACCAGCCCTGACGCGGCGGCACAGCCCGCCATTCAGGCACTTCGCAGCCGCGCTGCATGAGGCATACACGCATGAATTCGCTCGAACCCGCAATCCGCACTCGCGCCCACGTGAGAGGAGCATCGATGGACACGGCGCCCACCGCCACCCCGAAGGCACGCGACACCGTGCCGCCGCCGGCCGCACGCGGCCTTTCCGCCGAAATGCTGGCGCGCATCCGCCGCCTGGCCTTTCCCCTGCTGCTGCTGGCGGCCTGGCAGTTCGCCAGCACTTCGCTGCTCGACGAGACCACGCGCTCGCTCCTGCCGGCGCCGACCACGGTGGCGGTGGCCGCGTGGGAGCTGATCGTCTCGGGCGAACTGCTGCGGCACCTGGTCGACTCGCTGCGGCGCGAGTTCATCGCCTTCTGCTGGGCACTGGTGGCGATCCCGCTGGGCGTCGCGATGGGGTGGTGGAAGCCGGTGCACGAACAGCTCGATCCGCTCATCGAGATGCTGCGGCCCATCCCGCCGCTGGCGTGGATCCCCCTGTCGATCCTCTGGTTCGGCATCGGCGACACGCAGAATCAGTTCATCATCTTCCTCGGGATCTTCTTTCCCATCCTGCTCAACACCATCACCGGCGTGCGCAGCGTCGAGCCGAACCTGGTGCGCGCGGCACGCTGCCTGGGCAGCGGCGAAGGCGCCGTGCTGCGGCGGGTCGTGCTGCGAGCGGCCCTGCCGCAGATCGTCACCGGCATCCGCATCGGCCTGGGCGTGGGCTGGATGGCCCTGGTGGCCGCGGAACTGGTGGGCGCGAGCTCGGGCCTGGGCTTTCTCATCAACGATGCGCGCACGCTGCTGCGCACCGACATCGTGATCGTGGGCATGATCGCCATCGGCCTGGTGGGCCTGGCGCTCGACCTGCTGATCCGCGTGCTGAGCCGGCGTGCGCTGCCCTGGTCGCGCGCGATGCAGCCATGACGAGGAGGAACACGCCATGAGCGCCGTCAGCATCCAGGCCGTCACCAAGATCTACCCTGGGCATGGCCGCCGCGACGCCCCTGTGCTGGCGCTCGATGAAGTCGCCTTCGACATCGCCGACCGCGAGTTCTGCTCCATCATCGGCCACAGCGGCTGCGGCAAGACCACCCTGCTGAACATGCTGGCGGGCTTCGAGCAGCCCACGGCGGGGCGCATCCGCGTGAATGGCGAGGCCGTGGGCCGGCCCAGCTGGTCGCGCTCGATGGTGTTCCAGGACTACGCGCTCTTTCCCTGGCTCACCGTGCGCGAGAACGTCTCCTTCGGTCTGGAGATGAAGAAGGTGCCGCCGGCCGAACGCCGCGCCATCGTCGCCAGGCAGATCCGCCTGGTCGGCCTGGAAGGCTTCGAGGACCGCTATCCGCACCAGCTGTCGGGCGGCATGAAGCAGCGCGTGTCGATCGCCCGGGCCCTGTCGGTGGACCCGCATGTCCTGCTGATGGACGAACCCTTCGCCGCGCTGGACGCGCAGAACCGCGCGTTGATGCAGCAGGAGATGGGCCGCTTGCTGGCGAGTGCCGACAGCGCGGCGCGCAAGACCATGGTGCTGGTGACGCACAGCATCGAGGAGGCCATCCTGCTGTCCGACCGCATCGTCGTCCTGTCCAGCCGGCCCGGGCGCGTCAAGGAGATCGTGACCGTGGACCTGCCGCGCCCGCGCGACGAGGACGACCCGGCGTTCATCGCGTTGCGCCGGCATCTTCGCGCGCTCATCAACGAAGACGTCTCGGCCAGCGCCACCGCTGCACACTGACTGCGCCATGGACCGCGTACTCGCCTGGAGCCTGCTGATCGCGCTGGTGGGCGGGCTGGTGCGAGGCACGACCGGCTTCGGCGCGGCGATGGTGATGACGGCACCGCTGGCGCTGCTGCTGGGCCCGCGCACCGCCGTGCCGGTGACCCTGCTGCTGGAGACCTTCGCCGCGGCGCCGATGCTGCCGGCCGCGCTGGCGCTCGCGCGCTGGCGCGTCATCGCACCGATCTGCTCGGCAGCGGTGCTCGCCGTCCCGGCCGGCGGGCTGCTGCTGGCGCTGGCGAGTCCGCTGACGCTGCGCAGGCTGATAGCGGCCACCGTGGTCCTGTTTTCGCTGGCGCTGCTGTCCGGGCGCCAGTACAAGGGCGCGCAGCGGCTCTCGACCTCGGTGGGCCTCGGCGCGCTCAGCGGCACGATGCTCGGCGCCACCAGCGTGGGCGCGCCGCCCGTCATCCTGTACCTGCTGTCGGGGCCGGACCCGGTGCCGGTCACCCGGGCCAACCTCACGCTGTATGTGGTGGTGATCTCGGCCGCCGGCCTGGTGATGCTGGGCGCGAGCGGGCTGCTCACCGCCGCGACGCTGCGGCAGGCGGGTTGGCTGGCGCTGCCCTTTGCCGCGGGCGTGGTGGCGGGCTCCAGGCTGTTCTCGCGCTTTTCCGACCAACGCTTTCGGCAGCTTACGATCATGCTGATGCTGCTGGTGTCGCTCGGTGTCCTCCTTGCCTGAGGCCAGCGGCGCACACGCCGGACCGCCAAGACCTTCCGCCACCGTTCCGACCATGACCAAGCCTGACTCCCCCCACGCCAACGAGTCGATCGCCCTGCGCGCCTTCGCGGTGCTCGAGCAGATCGCGAGCGCGCCCGCAGCCATGTCGCTCGACGAACTGACGACGGCACTGAACCTGCCCAAGCCGACCGTGTTCCGGATCGTCAACCTGCTCAAGGATGCGAGCCTGCTGCGCCGCGAGGCCGGGGGCAAGCGCTACACCATCGGTCCGCGCCTCACCGCCTTCGCAGTGGATCTCTGGCGCAGCGACACCTTGCGCCTGCAGTGGCATCGTGCGCTGGAGGAGGCCGTGGCGGAGATCGGCGAGAGCTGCAATCTCACGCTGCTCGAGAACAACCAGGTGCTCTACCTGGACCGTGTGGAGACCCGCCATCCGCTGCGACTCCACCTCGACGTCGGGACGCGGGTCCCGCTGCACTGCACAGCCAGCGGCAAGCTCTTCCTGAGCCAGATGAGCGCAGCCGAGGTCGAGCGCGCCCTGGGGCCGGAGCCCTATGCGTCCTTTACTGCCCGCACCATCACCCGGCTCGCACCCTTGCAGGCAGAGCTCGCCAAGGTGCGCAAGACGGGTGTCGGCACGCACGATTGCGAGCGCTTCGACGACTCGGTCGCCATCGCGGTGCCCGTGGCGATGCCGGGCGACCGGGACGGCATCGTCGCCGCGGTGGCGATGCACGCGCCGTCCTCCCGCGCGAGTCTCAAGACCTGCATGGGCTACGTGGAGGCGCTGCAACGCGCGGCTGCCAAGATCGCGGCCACCATGTCGACGACGGTCGCGGCGGCCCAACCCCGCGCGGCCGCAGCGTCCGGGAGTCACGCGCGCCCGCGCGCCCGGCAGCGCGCATAGAGCGGGCGCGGCCGGTTCGCTTACAGCTTCTCAGGTCGCGATTTCGAGCCGCTCCAGCTTCGCCAGCAACGTATGCGCCAGCGCGAGCGTCTTGTGCTCCATGTCCGCCACGTGATAGCAGCCCAGCGCACGCCCCTCGTAGCTGATGGCGGCCACCGGGAAATGGGTGCCGAGCGCCGTCGCCGCGTCGTGCAGGCACTCGGCGATCGAGCGCAGGCCCTGTCGCACATAGCGCTCGCCGGCGTGGCCCGTGCTCACGCTGTAGTTGAAATACCTGTCTCTGATTTTCTTGATGTCGACGTGGGGATACATGGATGAGGGGCCGCCTCGGGGCAACCCGGGATTGTGTTCGTCCGTGCCAGCCAATGCACTTCAGCCGGAAGTTTTCAGTTTCATGAGCCAGTGCAGCACCCCCTGCGCCGCCACGACCCCGCTGGCCATGGAGGCCGTCAGCAGGTAGCCGCCGGTGGGCGCCTCCCAGTCGAGCATCTCGCCGGCGCAGAACAGCCCGGGCAGCGCGGTGCTCATCAGGTGGGCGTCGAGGGCCTCGAAGCGCACGCCGCCGGCGCTGCTGATGGCCTCGTCGACCGGCCGCGCCGCCACCAGCCGCAGCGGCAGGGCCTTGAGGGTGCCGGCCAGAGTCTCGGGTTCGTGCATCTGCTCGCGCGTGAGCACCTCGTGCAGCACCGCGGTCTTGATGCCTTCCAGGCCCAACCGGCTCTTCAGGTGGCTGGCCACCGAACGCGCGCCGCGCGGATGCATCACCGCGGCACGGACCTGCTCGGCGCTGCGGTCCGGCAGGAGGTCCAGCCACAGGATGGCGCTGCCTTCGGCGGCGATCCGGTCACGCAGGAGCGCGGAGGCCGCGTACACCAGGCTGCCCTCGATGCCGGTGGCCGTCGCGACGAACTCGCCCTTGCGCGCGAAGCGCCGCCCCTGCGCATCGACGGCCGACACCGCGACCGATTTGAAGGGCTTGCCGGCGAAGCGCTCGGCGAAGTAAGGCGTCCAGCCGATGTCGAAGCCGCAGTTCGACGGCTGCAGCGGCGCCACGTCCACGCCGCGCGCGGCGAGCCACGGCACCCAGGCACCATCGGAGCCCAGCCGCGACCAGCTCGCGCCGCCGAGGGCGAGCACGGTGGCCGCGGGCCCGGTCTCCAGGTCGCCCGACGGCGTGGCGAAGCGCAGGGCACCGGCCTCGGTCCAGCCCCGCCAGCGATGCCGCATGTGGAAGCGCACGCCGGCCCCGCGCAGTCGATGGATCCACGCGCGCAGCAGGGGCGCGGCCTTCATGTCGGTGGGGAACACGCGGCCCGAGGTGCCGACGAAGGTCTGGATGCCGAGGCCATGGACCCAGGCGCGCAGGGCTTCCGGACCGAAGGTGCGCAGCAGCGGCTCGATCTGTGGGCCGCGTTCGCCGAAGCGGGCGGCGAAGCGCTCGAAGGGTTCCGAATGCGTGAGGTTCAGCCCGCCACGACCGGCCAGCAGGAACTTGCGTCCGACCGATGGCATGGCGTCGTAGAGGTCCACGGCCACGCCGGCCGCGCTCAGCACCTCGGCGGCCATCAGGCCGGCGGGGCCGCCGCCGATGACGGCGATCGTCGGGTCGCTCTTGCTCATTCGACATCCACCAGTTCGCCCTGCCCGGTCAGGAAGGCCGCGCGCACGGCGGCGCCGGGGTGGGCCTGCATCACGGCCTCGCGGTAGCGCTGCATTTGCGCGATCAGCGCGGCATCGCGTTCGGGCCGGCCGGCCGACTTGTAGTCGAGCACCCACCAGACGCCGCTGGCGCGCTGCTGCACCAGGCGGTCGATGCGCAGCACCTCGCCGCCGTGGACCAGTGTGACCTCGTTGCCCTGCCAGGCCAGCGCTTCCGCATCCCAGGCCCACGCGCCGGCGCCCGCGCGGATGCGCTGCGCCATCGAGGCCGCGACCTGCGCCGCGGCCGCATCCAGGCCGAACTCGCGCCCCGCGGCGCGCACGTGGGCCGGCGGCAGCGCCGCGCCCGGCCGGGCCCATTCGAGCAGGCGGTGCATGGCCTGGCCCAGCGCGGAAGCGCGCGCCTCGGCATGCGTGTCGGCGCGTGGCGCCGCACGCCTCGGGGCCGAGGCCTGGTCGGGCAGCGGCGGCAGGTCGCGCATGCGAAAGCGTTCCGGCAGCAGCGATGGCTGCTCGGGCTGCGTTCGCGGCGCAGCCGCCGCGTGCGCGACATCGACCAGCTCGCAACGCACCTCCAGACGCGCCCACCAGCTCCGCGGGCTGGGCCGCGCAGCCGGCACGGCCGACAGCACCAGCTCCTGCCGCGCCCGCGTGCCGGCCACGTACAGCGCGTTGATCTCCTCGCGCAGCCGAGCGGCCTGTTCCTCGGCCAGGTCCTCGGTGGTGCAGGCGGGCGGGTTCTTCTCGCTGGCCATGAACACGAAGCGCTCGGGCGCCGGCGCGTGTCCCGGCCACTTGACGAGCACGCCCATGGTCTGCGCGCGCTGGGCCGGTGCGTCGGTGTCCAGCATGAGGACCAGGTCGGCCTCCAGGCCCTTGGCGCCATGCACGGTCAGCAGTTGCACCGCGTCGAGCGCCGCGACGGTGGGCGCCGGGTTGCCGCCCCGGCGCAGCGCACGCACGAAGGCATAGGGGGTCGCGAAGCGCGCGCCGTCGAGCTCGAGCGAGGCCGCCATCAGCCCGCGCAGATTGGCCAGCACGCTCTCGCGCATGGCCGCCGGCGCGGCGGCCGCGAAGCGGCGCAGCACGTCGCCGTCGTGGTAGATCGCGCTGAGCGCATCGTGCGGCGGCCATGCGGCCAGCCAGCGCTGCCATTGCCGCAGGCGCGCGCCGATGCCCGCCAGCGGCGCGGGCAGTTCGGGCGCCTGCAGCAACTCGAACCAGCTTGCGTGCCGCTCGCGCTGGCGCAGGGCCAGCTGCACCAGGGCCTCGTCCGGCAGGTCGAACAGCGGCGAGCGAAGCGCCTGGGCGAGCGAGAGATCGTGATCGGGCGAGACCAGCGCATCGAGCAACGCCACCAGGTCCTGCACCTCCGGCGCATCGTGCAGATCGTTCTTCTCGGGCTGCTGCACCGCGATGTGCAGGCGCCGCAGTTCGTCCTGCAGCGCCGTGAGCCTGCTGCGGCGGCGCGCCAGCACCATGATGCGGCTGGGCGCGAGACCGCCGGCGATGCGCTGGGCGATCCAGCGCGCGGCCTGCTCGCATTCCTTCTGCAGCAGGCGCTGCTCGGGCAGGAGGCGGGGCGTGACCAGGCTGTCGCGCCACAGCAGCACCCCCGCTTCGTTGGGATGGTCGGCCTGCTCCTGCGAGGCGATGGCATCGCGCGGGATCGGCGGCAGCTTGCGCACGCGGCCGGCCACGCGCGATTCGGTGGTGTGATCGCGGAAGCCGCTGAACTCGCCGGCCTGCTGCGCCTCGCCCATCGCGGCGTTGACCAGGCCGACCACCGCCTGCGCGTTGCGGTGCGTGTGGTCGCAGTCGAGCAGGTCTCCGCCCAGGCCTTGCTGAACGAACTGCTTGGCGGCGATGAAGACCTGCGGTTCGGCCCGCCGGAAGCGGTAGATGCTTTGCTTCGGATCGCCGACGATGAACACGCCGGGCCGCCGGCCGCCCGCGCCGGCATAGCCGGAGAGCCAGCCGTGCAGGGCCTGCCACTGCAGTGGATTGGTGTCCTGGAATTCGTCGATCAGCAGGTGCCGCACGCGTGCGTCGAGGCGCTCCTGCACCCAGCCCCAGAGCTCCGAGCGCCCGAGCAGCAGGTGCGCGGCCTGTTCGACGTCGCTCATGTCGACCCAGCCGTTCGCGGCCTTGACCTGCGCGAAGCAGCGCACGAGCAGGCGCGTCAGGCGGGCCATGCGCTGCTGGTAAAGCCAGGCCGCATGCTGGGCGCGTGCTTCGCAGTACTGCTGCGCGCGCTGCTGGGCGGCGCGGATGTGTTCCAGGCCGGCGAGCTTCTCGCTGAACTTGCGCTGCTCGCCTTTCAGCGTGAGGAGCGCCTCGACCACGCCGGCTGCGCGGCTCTCGGTGACCGCACGCTCGAGGTCCGAGCCCCGCTGCGAGAAGGTCGGGGCGCTTGCACGACCCAGTGCGCTGGCCGCCGCGAGCAGCGTGCGGCGGGAGGCGGGGTCGTGCAGCAGCACCTGCTCCGGCGAGTCGGCGCCGGCGAAGGCAGGATAGAACTCGCCCATCGGCACCACGGCCGCATCGACTGCGCCCTGCGCATCGGCCAAAGCGAATTCGACCCGGCGCGTGAGCGCTTCGTCCAGCGCCTTGGTGGTCTGCGAACGGCCGTAGTCGGCGACCAGCGCGCGGTAGTCGGCCTGGGCCTGCGGGTCCTCGGCCACGGCCGCGAAGAAGGGGCGCCAGACCCGTGCACGCGCCTGGGCGTCGTCCTCGAGCAACTGGTAGCTGGCGGGCAGGCGCAGGCGTTCGAGCACGGCGACGGGCGCACTGCGCAGCAGGCCGGCGAACCACGCGTGGAAGGTGCGGAACTGCACCGGCCGGCCGCTCCCCAGCAGCTCCCGGTAGAGGCCTTGCAGGCGCGGCGCCTTGGCTTCGGCGGATGCGCGGTCCATGCCGCGCATCACCAGCTCGGGCACCAGTGCCTCCACCGGCCTGGCCGCGAAGGACTCCAGCCACTGGTCCAGGCGCTCGCGCATCTCGCCGGCCGCCTTCTTGGTGAAGGTGATGGCGAGGATCTCGTGCGGCGCGCAGGCGCCCTCGCCTTCTTCCAGCAGGGCGCGCAGGATGCGCGAGACCAGCATCCAGGTCTTGCCGGCGCCGGCGCAGGCCTCCACGGCCACCGAGCGGCGCGGGTCGCAGGCGATGGCATAGAAGCGTTCGCGCGGGACCGGCGCGCCGTTGTGCCCGTAGGCGGGCTGCGGCCCGGGCGCATTCTCTTGCGCGGCCGGGCCGCTCTCCCCGGCGGTCGGGTCGGCGCTCGCCTCGGGCACGAAGCGCGGGGGTGCTTCATCGCTCCAGAAGTCCTTGCGGCACAGGCCGCGTGCCGCGCAGTGCTCGCAGGCGGGCCCCTCGCCCAGGGCCGGCAGCGGTGTGCCGCGGCCGATGCGCGCGAGATCGTCCAGGACGCCGGCCACCAGGGCATCGCGCGCGGCCACCACGTCGGGCTGCTCCACGGTGCACGTGCCGGAGGCCTTCTCGCCCACATTGACATAGGCCGCGCGCAAGCTGTCGTCCGGGAACAGCGCGGCATAGAAGGCGAGCTGCGTGTCTTCGGTCGGGTCCTTGACGCGTTCCTTCGATTTCTCGACGGACTCGGTCTTGTAGTCGATCACGAAGGGACGGCCGTCGGCCACGACGTCGACGCGGTCGAGGCGGCCGATCAGGGTCACGCTGCCCAGCGGCAGCTCCTTCCAGGGCTCGGACTCGACGAAGGTGGCGCCTTCCTCGCGCTCGTGCTTCGCCAGCCATTCCAGGTAACCGTCGCGCACAGCGGGCCAGGCGGCGGCGAAGGGCATGAATTCGGCGTCGGACAGGGCGAACTCGCGGGTGGCTTCCCGCTCGGCGACGGCCATCAGCGCCAGGCGCGCCGCAAGGTCTGCGTCGGGCGCCTCGCGCAGGGCCTCGTGGAAGCGGCCCAACACCGCGTGCAGCCAGTTGCCGAAGTCGCGCTTGTCGACCTCGGCCTCGAGTTCGTCGCGGCTGCGCAGCCCGAGCTGCCGCAGCGCGAAGAAGCGGTAGGGGCAACGGCGCAGGTCCTCATAGGCGGTGGAGGACAGCCGGGTCGGCACCAGTGCGTTGCCGCGCGGTTGCGGACGTGGGGTGGGCCGTGCGTCGACCTCGACCTCGGTGCGCGGGTCCGTCCCGTCGGCGGTGGCCTGCGCCAGTTGCAGCATCTGCAGCAAGGCGCTGGGACGCACCGGCTCGCCGCTGGCATCGGCATGGCGCCACAACAGGTCGACCCGCGGCGCGCCCAGGGCCACGGCCCAGGCGGCGGCCTGGGCCGCCTCCAGCGACTCGCGCGCGGGCAGGCCGAGGGCCTCGCGCTGGGCCGGCGTCCAGTCGCCTGCCGGCTCGGGCGAGGCGGGCAGGCGCTGGTCGTCGCAGCCCGGCAGCACGACGGAGCCGAAAGACCGGCCCAGCAGCTGGTGCAGCGGCAGCACCACCACGCGGGGCGCCTCCTCGTCCGAAGGCAGGCGCACGCTCGCGGCCTCCAGCACCTCGCGCACCCAGGCGCCGAACTCGGCCAGCGTCCACCGCGGGCCGCGCACCGCCTCGGCCTCGGCGTCGAGGTAGAGCGCCGCCAGCACCTCGGCACCCACCACGTCGGCCCGCAGTGCGGGCCACTGTCCGCCGGCTTCGAGCAGCGTGCGGCTGGCACTCAGCCACTCGGCCAGGGGCCGGGCGCGGGCCAAAGGGGTGCGCATCGCCTCGATCTCGCCGGTGAAGCCGAGCAGCGCTTCGTCGCGCGGCTGGCTGCTTGCCGCAACGAAGGCGCACCAGCTGCGCCAGTCGCGCATGCCGCGCTCGCGCAGGCGTGCCTCGAGCGCGCGCACGGCGCGTCCGTCGAGCGCTGCCGCACCCTTGAGCCAGTCCAGCACCTGGTCGGTGGAGGCATCGTGCGCGCAGGCGCGCAAGGCGCCCATGAGCGTGGCGGCGGCGCGGGTGGTGGAGAGCTTCCATCCGGTCTCGTCGCGCGGCTGCACGCCGTGCGCACCCAGTTGCGCGCTGATGCGGCGGGTGAGCGCGCGGTCGGTCGCGACCAGCGCCACCGGGGCACGCCCCTCGGCCAGGTGCCGCAGCACACAGGCGGCGGCGCGCTGGGCCTCGTCTTCCGGGTCGGCACAGCGATGCAGGGCCGCGGTGCGGGTCGGTGCGCTCGGCATGGCGAGCGGCAAACGCAGCGCGCGCTCGCCGAACAGGGCCGCCAGCCGGTTCGCCAGCGGGTCGCTCTGGAAACCATCGAGCACAACCAGTAGGTCGGTGCCGTCCAGCGCACCGCCGTCCAGCAGCAGATCGGTGGCGTAGTCCGAGTTGGACGCCCAGGCCAGGGCCACCCCGTTGAGGGCGCTCTCGGTGTCGAACCACTCCGAGCCCTTGCCGGCGACCAGCGCCTCGCGCACCCGCTCGGCCCAGGCCGCGCGCTCGTCCGGTCGCTCGGCCGCGGCCAGCGGCGCCAGTTGCAGGGCAATCTCGACCAGGCGGCCGGCCAACGCCGTGCGCGCGCCGCCGAGGCCGGCACGGGCCAGCAGCGACTGCGCCGTGAGCAGGTCCTGCGCCATGTCGAACGCGATGTCGTCGACCCCGGGCGTGAAGCCGCCCACGCTGCGCGCCCAGTTGCGCGTGGTCTCGAAGCGGGGGGCGAAACCCGGGGCGCCGCAGGCCGCCCACATGGCGCGCCCGACCTGCATCAGCTGCGCATAGGGCACCAGCACCACGGTGCGCGCGGGATGCAGCCGGCGCTCGGCCAGCAGACGGGCGATGCGGGTGACGAGGCCATCGGCCGGGTCGCACCACAAGGCGTGGGCAGGATGGAATTCAGGGGGGATCATCGAGGCTGTTGAAGGGCTTTGGCTATCGGAGCCATAGCGCGTGGGCCGACCACGCCGTCACTTGGTTTCTGTCACAATGGCCCGCACTTTAGCTGCACCGTCATTCAGCGAAGAAGGACCCATCCCATGGCCAGCGAACTCATCAAACACATCTCCGATTCCTCTTTCGAAGCCGACGTGCTCCAGTCCGGCAAGCCGGTGCTCGTGGACTACTGGGCCGAATGGTGCGGCCCCTGCAAGATGATCGCCCCCATCCTGGACGAGGTCTCCGCCACCTACGAAGGCAAGCTGCAGATCGCCAAGATGAACGTCGACGAAAACCGCGACATCCCTGCCAAGTTCGGCATTCGCGGCATCCCGACGCTGATGCTGTTCAAGGATGGCCAACTGGCGGCGACCAAGGTCGGTGCCATGAGCAAGGCCCAGCTCACCGCCTTCATCGATCAGCAGCTCGCCTGAGTGCACCTCGAGGGCTGCCGGCGTGCAACGCGCTGGCAGCCATTCTCGTTTTTCCTGTCATAATCCCTCGCAGTTCACCGGCCCTTTTTCTGGCAGCCGGTTCGAGTTCCCCGGTTTGTGAGGCCTCCTCGCCTCTTACCAAACCTTCCCCCCTGGTTCCGACAGATTCCCCGCACGGGGTTGTTCCATGCACTTAAACGAACTCAAGGCACTCCATGTGTCTGAAGTCTTCAAGCAGGCAGAAGCACTGGAGATCGAGAACACCGGCCGCATGCGCAAGCAGGAGCTGATGTTCGCCATCATCAAGAAGCGTGCGAAAGCGGGCGAACAGGTCTTCGCCGACGGCGTGCTCGAGATCCTGCCGGACGGCTTCGGCTTCCTGCGCAGCCCCGACACCAGCTTCACCGCCAGCACGGACGACATCTACATCTCGCCCAGCCAGGTACGCCGCTTCAACCTGCACACCGGCGACCTCATCGAAGGCGAGGTGCGCATCCCCAAGGACGGCGAGCGCTACTTCGCGCTGACCAAGCTGGACAAGGTCAATGGCGGCGCGCCCGAGGCGAACAAGCACAAGGTGATGTTCGAAAACCTCACGCCGCTGTTCCCCAAGGAGCTGATGCGCCTGGAGCGGGACAACTTCAAGGGTGAAGAGAACATTACCGGGCGGATCATCGACATCATCGCCCCCATCGGCAAAGGCCAGCGCGCCCTGCTGGTGGCGCCGCCCAAGAGCGGCAAGACGGTGATGATGCAGCACATCGCCCACGCCATCAGCGCCAACTATCCCGAGGTCCACATGATGGTGCTGCTCGTCGACGAGCGGCCCGAGGAAGTGACCGAGATGCAGCGCACGGTGAAGGGCGAGGTCATCGCCTCCACCTTCGACGAGCCGGCGGCGCGCCACGTGCACGTGGCCGAAATGGTGATCGAGCGCGCCAAGCGTCTGGTCGAACTCAAGAAGGACGTGGTGATCCTGCTCGATTCGATCACCCGCCTGGCCCGGGCCTACAACAACGTCGTGCCCTCCTCCGGCAAGGTGCTGACCGGCGGCGTGGATTCCAACGCGCTGCAGCGTCCCAAGCGCTTCCTCGGCGCCGCGCGCAACGTGGAGGAAGGCGGCTCGCTGACCATCATCGGCACCGCGCTGATCGACACCGGCAGCCGCATGGACGAAGTGATCTTCGAAGAGTTCAAGGGCACCGGCAACTCCGAAATCCACCTCGACCGCCGCCTGTACGAGAAGCGCGTGTTCCCCTCGATCCAGCTCAACCGCAGCGGCACCCGCCGCGAAGAACTGCTGCTGCCGCCCGAGATCCTGCAGAAGACCCGCATCCTGCGCCAGCTCATGTACAACATGGACGAGATCGAGGCGATGGAGCTCATGTTGAAGAACATGAAGGCGACGAAGACCAATGTCGAGTTCTTCGACATGATGCGCCGCGGGGGGTAACAAGTTCTCCCCCAGGCGTTCCCACTTCGTGTGGTCCGCCTAGCGTGCGGGGAGCGCGCGGCCTTCTGACGCGCTTTGGCGGCCGAGATCGAGCAACTCCATCAACGCCACGGCTTGCTCGGGCGGCACGGGGTTCGGGGACTTTCCAAGAATCGCATCGCGCACCGAGGCGTAGTAGGCCATGTAGTTGCCCGCCTGCGTCGGCAGCTTGCGCACCTGGAAGCGGCCGTCGTCGGCGGCCATCGTGAGTTCACCTTCCAGCGCATCCACACCCCACCCTGGAGCCCCGGGCCGCCGGCCGGCGCGCAACGCGTCCTCCTGCGGATCCACGCCGCGCTTGACGTAGCTGCCGCGCGTGCCGTGCAGGATGTAGCGTGGCGCGGCATGGGCCGCGAGCGTGGTGGCATGCAGCACCGCGCGCAGCGGCGCATGCGCCCCCGTCTCGTAGCGCAGCACGGCGTGGAAGTAGTCCTCGACCAAGGCACCATCGCGCAGGAGGGCGCTGTCGACCTGCAGGGTGTCTGGGCGGCCGAAGAGCTGCACCGCCTGGTCCAGCAGATGCGAACCCAGATCCACCCACAGGCCCGCACCTGGCACCGGCTGCTCGCGCCAGCGCTCGCGCACCTGCGGACGGTAGCGGTCGAAGTGCGACTCGAAATAGACGGGCCGACCCAGTTCGCCGCCGGCCAGCAAGGCCTGGAGCGTCAGGAAGTCCGCGTCGAAGCGCCGGTTCTGGTAGACCGACAGCAGCCGCCCCTGCCGCTGCGCCAGCGCCGCCAGGTCGCGGGCCTGGGCTGCATCGAGGGTGAAAGGCTTGTCGACCACGACATGCTTGCCGGCCATCAGCGCCTCCCGGCCCACCGGATGATGCTGCGCGTTGGGGGTGGCCACCACCACCAGGTCGATATCAGCGCGCCGCAACAGCGCCGCCACGTCGGGCACCACGTCCACACCCGGCCAATCCGCATGAACCTTGTGCGGCTGCGAACTGGCCACGGCTGCCAGCTGGAGGCCTGCGACGGCCGATAGCACAGGCGCATGGAAGGTCTGACCGGCGAAGCCGTAGCCGACCAGCCCGGCGCGCAAGGGGCGTGAAGTCATGGAATGCGCGGGCGCTGGCGCCCAAAGCAGCCAGTATGCGATAATTGCGGGCTTCGCGAAAAGTGCGGCCTGGCGCCCTGCCAGCTGAACCTGGATGTCCTGGTTTCACGCCCGAGGCTCTCGCATCGACCAAGGAAACACCCATGAAAGAAGGCATTCACCCGAACTACCGCGAGGTTCTGTTCGTCGACCTGTCGAACGGCTTCAAGTTCGTCACCCGTTCCTGCGTGAACACCCGGGAAACCGGCAAGACCGATGACGGCCGCGAGCTGCCGCTCTTCAAGCTCGATACCTCGAGCGAATCGCACCCCTTCTACACCGGCACCCAGAAGTCGGTGGACAACATGGGCGGCCGCGTCGAGAAGTTCCGCAACCGCTTCGGCAAGACCGGCGGTGCCGCCTCGAAGTAAGGCAGGCGCTTCCGAGTCGAGGGCAGCCCGGTTTACCGCGCTGCCCTTTTTGTTGCACCCTTTCCACCGCCGCCGCAGCCTCCATTGAACCAGCCGACGCCAGCCATCGTTGCCCAGAGTGCCGTGCGACGCCTGCCGCGGGTCGCGCTGCTCCTCCTCTGCGCAGCCTACCTGATGCCCGGGCTCCTGGGGCGCGGCCCCTGGAAGAGCGCCGACATCGCGGCCTTCGGCTACATGGCGGAGCTGGCCCGCACCACCGAAGGCCTGGCGCGCTGGCTCGATCCCATGCTGCTGGGCCTGCGGCCCGAGACTCCGGCATTGATCCCCTACTGGATCGGCGCCTGGGCCATCAAGATCGCGCCCACCTGGGTGCACCCCGACCTGGCGGTACGCATCGCCTTCGCCCTGCTGCTGTGGGGCACCTTCACCGCCACCTGGTACGCGGTGTACTACCTGGCCCGCACCACCCAGGCGCAGCCGGTCGCTTTTGCCTTCGGTGGCGAGGCGCGTCCGACCGACTACGCCCGCGCCATCGCCGACGGCGCCCTGCTCGCGCTGATCGCCTGCCTGGGCCTGGCCCAGCTCGGCCACGAGACCACCCCGGCCCTGGCCCAGCTCTTCTTCAGCGCGCAGTTCTTCTACGGCGTGGCCGCCCTGCCCTATCGGCGGCTCGGCCCGATGATCGCGCTGCTGGTCGGCACCAGCGGCATGACGCTCAGTGGCGGCCCCACGGTCGGGCTGGCCCTCGGTGCCGGCTGCGTCTTCTTTCTGGCCATGGAGCGCCGCCGGCGCGCGCTCGGGCAGGACCAGGACGAGGAGCCCGGCTATTCCGCGGCGGCCATCGCCACGATCGTTGGCGCCACCGTACTGGCCGGGCTGCTCGCCGCCTGGCTCGGCCTGCTGCAATGGAAGATCGAGCTGCCCGGCAGCCAGCCCGGTGAGACCTTGCGCGCCGCGCTGCGCAGCCAGGCCAAGTTGCTGCTGTGGTTCACCTGGCCGGCATGGCCGCTGGCGGTGTGGACGCTCTGGCGCTGGCGCCGGCAGCTCGGGGCGCGTCATGTCGCGCTGCCGCTGTGGTTCGCGCTGGTCCCGCTGGCGGCCACCTGGACCACCAACTTCTCCGAACGCTCGCTGCTTCTGGCCCTGCCGGCCTTCGCGACGCTGGCCGCCTTTGCGCTGCCGACCTTCCGGCGCAGCGTGGCAGCCCTGATCGACTGGTTCACCCTGCTTTTCTTCAGCGGCACGGCCATCCTGATCTGGGTGATCTGGATCGCCATGCAGACCGGCTTCCCGGCCAAGACGGCCGCCAATGTGGCCAAGCTCGCGCCAGGCTTCGTGCCGCATTTCTCGATCACGGCGCTGCTGTTCGCGATCGTGGCCACCCTGGCCTGGGCCTGGCTGGTGCGGTGGCGCACCGGCCGGCACCGCGCCGCCCTCTGGAAGACCCTGGTGCTGCCGGGCGGCGGCGCGGCCCTGTGCTGGATGCTGCTGATGACGCTGTGGCTGCCGGTGCTGGACTACGCGCGCAGCTACGCGCCGCAGGTGCGCGCGATCGTCGAGCGGGTCGGCCAGCCGAGCTGCATGTCCGAACTGGCGCTCAGCCGGCCGCACATCGCGGCCCTGCGTCACCATGGCCAGATCAACCTGCAGCCCCTCATGGGCGGCCCGAGCTGCCCCTGGCTGGTGGTCAGTCCGGAGGCGATCGGGCGCCTGCACACGCTGGTCAACCTCGAAGGCTGGCGCCTGATCGGCACCTTGCGCCGCCCCACCAGCCCGAGCGACGACCTGCTGCTCTACCAGCGAACCCGGCCTTGACTGCCTTGACTGCCTTGACCAGCGAGCGGCGCATCATCGCCAGACACGCGGGGACGGTCCTGGCAGGCCAGCTGGCCGTGATGGCCTTCAGCGTCACCGATGCCATCGTCGCCGGCCGCTATGCCGAGGGCGCGCTGGCGGCGCTGTCGGTGGGCTCGGCCATCTACGTCAGCGTCTATGTCGCGCTGATGGGGATGATGCAGGCCCTGCTGCCGGTCTGGGCCGAGTTGCACGGCGCCCGTCGCACGGCCGAGGTGGGCGCTTCGGTGCGGCAGTCGCTCTATCTCTGCCTGATGGCAATGGGACTGGGCATGGCGATCCTGCTCTTTCCCGCGCCGCTGCTGCGCTGGGCGCAGGTGCCTGAGGCCATGCGCGCCGACGTCCAGGCCTATCTGCGCATTCTGGCCTTCGCCCTGCCGCCGACGCTGCTGTTCCGCCTGTTCAGCACCCTCAACCAGAGCCTGGGCCAGCCGCAACTGGTGACCTGGCTGCAGATGGGCTCACTGCTGCCCAAGCTGCCGCTGACGATCTGGTTCGCCTTCGGCGGGGCCGGCCTGCCCGCGCTGGGCCTGGAAGGCTGCGGCTGGGCCACGGCGGCCGTGAACTGGACACTGCTCGGCTTCGCCATCTGGCTGCTGCGCAGCCAGCCGCTCTACCGCGCCTACCGGCTGTGGCAGCGCGTCGAGGCACCCGATTGGCGACAGCTGCGCCAGTTCGCCCGCCTGGGCGTTCCGGCCGGGCTGGCGGTGCTGGTGGAAGTCACATCCTTCACGCTGATGGCCCTGTTCATCGCCCGCCTGGGCACCACCGCCACGGCCGCCCACCAGATTGCCGCGAACCTCGCGGCTGTCGGCTACATGGTGCCGCTGTCGCTGTCGATCGCCACCAGCGCGCGGGTGAGCTTCTGGCTCGGCGCCGGCGAGGCCACACTGGCCCGTCGCGCCTGCGCCCGGGGCTTCGAGATGGCGCTGCTCTGCGCGCTCGCATTGGCGGCCGCCATGGCCCTGCTGCGGGCGCCGCTGGCCGGCCTCTACTCGGACAACCCCGCGGTCGTGGCGCTCGCTGCCACGCTGGTGCTGGGCGCCGCCGGCTACCACCTCGCCGACGCAGTGCAGACCCTGTGCGTCTTCCTGCTGCGCTGCTACCGGGTGACGGTGATGCCGCTGGTGCTGTACTGCACCCTTCTGTGGGGCGTGGGACTGGGCGGGAGCTACCTGCTGGCCTACCGCGGCATCGGCCCTTGGCCAGCCATGCAGTCGCCCGTCGCCTTCTGGCTCATGAGCGCGCTGGCGCTCGTGCTCGCCGCGGTACTGCTGGTGCTGCTGCTGCTCGCCACGCTCAGGCGGCAACGCTCAGCTGCGGCGCTTGCCGCAGGCGCGTGACGGGGAATACCAGCGCGAAGCGCGAGCCCTTGCCGACGACGCTCTCGATGCGCAACTCGGCACCATGGCGCTGGGCCACGTGCTTCACGATCGCCAGCCCGAGCCCGGTGCCGCCGGTCTCGCGCGAGCGGCTCCGGTCGATCCGGTAGAAGCGCTCGGTCAACCGCGGGATGTGCTCGGCGGCGATGCCCGGGCCGCTGTCCCGAACCGCATACTCGCCGCGGCCGTCCGGCAACAACCGCCAGCTCACCGCCACCTCGCCGCCGCCGGGGGTGTAGCGGATGGCGTTGCTCAGGAGGTTGGACATCGCGCTCTGCAGCTCGGTGCTGACTCCGGCGATCTCGGAGTCGGCTTGGACCGTGAAGCTCAGTCGATGCCCCTGGGCGCTCAGCCGGGTCGAGAGGCCGCGCGCCTCGTCCTCGCACTGCGCCATCAGCGCGCGCACCGGGGTCCAGCGGTTGGCGGGCGGTGCGGCACCCGCCTCCAGGCGCGACAACGTCAACAGATCGTTCACCAGCGTCTCCATGCGGTGCGACTGCTGACTCATCAACGCCAGGTAGCGGGCGCGCTCCTGCGCATCCAGCGGCAGGTTCTGCAGGGTTTCGACGAAGCCGGCCAGCACCGTGAGGGGCGTGCGGATCTCGTGCGAAACGTTGGCGACGAAGTCCCGCCGCATCGCCTCCGCCTGCTCCAGCGCGGTGATGTCGCGCGTCAGCAGCATGCGGCGGTTGCCGGCATAGGGGTGCACCTGCACCGACAGCCGGACCGGCTGGCCGCGGTGCGGACGCGTTTGCGAGGGCGCGTCGATCACGACGTCGCGGCTGTAGTTCCAGGAGGCCAGGTAGGCGACGAAGGCCGGGTCCCGCACCAGGTTGGACAGGTGCTGCAGCAGGTCGCGTTCGGCGTCGATGCCGAACTGGCCGGCCGCCGTCTGGTTGCACCACTCGATGCGCCCCTGCTCGTCGAGCAGCACCACGCCGTTGGGCGAGGCCTGGATGGCGGCCAGGAATTCCTGCAACCGCTCTTCGGCCTGGCGGGTCTGCTGCTCGCGCGTGCGCAGCAGCTTGCGGATGCGCTCGGCGATCTCGCCCCACATGCCCGGGCCGCGCGAAGGCAGCCCCGCGGCATCGGTGCGCAGCACCTCCAGCAGCCGCCGGGCCCGCCAGGCATCGAGGCCCACCCAGCACGCCGCCCCGGCCCAGGCGCCCAGCCAGGCATAGTGCAGCCCGAACACCGAAGAGGCGATGACGCCTCCCAACACGGAGGCGATCAGAAAGGTTGCGATTCGAAACGCCATGCCCGCCCATTGTGCCGCCGGGTAACCGGCGGCGCGCAGCTCACACCGAGACCTGGGCCGTCAGCCGGTAGCCGGCGCCGCGAACCGTCTCGACCATCGGCGCCGCTGCACCGAGCGATTCGCGCAGGCGCTTGACGTGCACGTCCACCGTGCGCTCCTCGATGTAGACATGGTCGCCCCACACCTTGTCGAGCAACTGGGCGCGGCTGTGCACGCGCTCGGCGTGCTGCATCAGGAAGCCCAGCAACTTGAACTCGGTGGGCCCGACTTTCAAGGGCGCGCCCTGCCAGGTCACGCGGTGCGTGGCGGTGTCGAGGACCAGGTCCCCGATCTCGACCCGCTCCGTCACCGCCTCGGGTGCGCGGCGCCGCAGCACGGCGCGGATGCGGGCCAGCAGTTCCTGCGTGGAGAAAGGCTTGGTGATGTAGTCGTCCGCGCCGGCATCCAGCCCGGCGACCTTGTCGGGCTCGTCGCCGCGGGCGGTCAGCATGAGGATGGGCATGGTCTTGGTGCGCGGGTCCTTGCGCCAGTGGCGCGCCAGTTGCAGGCCTGTCTGCCCGGGCAGCATCCAGTCGAGCAGCACCAGATCGGGCAGGAAGGCATCGATTTCGCGCTGCGCCGAATCGCCGTCCTCGGCCCAGATCGGCTCGAAGCCGTTGTGGCGCAGGTTGACGGCGATCAGCTCGGCGATCGAGGACTCGTCTTCGACGATCAGGACTCGGGGTTTCTTCATTCCATCAGGGCCTTCATGACTTCATTCCAGCGAACAGCGCGGCCGTGCCGGGCCGCTGTGTTGCCCCCGATGAAGGGGGCGGCGGGGCGACACGAAGTGCGCGCAGCCTGGGGGAGAGAATCATTTCAATGCGGATTCGATGTCCTGCATCGAAGTGTGCCGGACATCGGCCCCCTTGACGATGTAGATGATGAACTCCGCGATGTTCTTCGCATGATCGCCGATGCGCTCGATCGCCTTGGCCAGGAACAGCAGGTCCAGGCTGGCCGAGATGGTTCGCGGGTCTTCCATCATGTAGGTGACCAGCTTGCGCACGAAGCCGTCGAACTCCTTGTCGATCAGGTCGTCGTCCTTGAGGATCGACAGCGCGGCGGCCGTGTCCAGGCGCGCGAAGGCATCGAGCGCCTTGCGCAGCAGGCCGGAGGCCAGGTCCGAGGCAATGCGCAGTTCCGTGGACGGCAGCGCGCGCGCCGAGCCGCTTTCGATGATCGACTTGACCATGCGCGCGATCTTGTTGGCCTCGTCGCCCACGCGCTCCAGGTTGGCGGTGGTCTTGGAGATGGCGATCAGCAGCCGCAGGTCGCGGGCCGTCGGCTGGCGCCGCGCGATGATCGACGAGAGCTCGCGGTCGATCTCGATCTCCATCGCGTTGACGCGGTTTTCGGTTTCGATCACCCGGTCGGCCGCGTCCGTGTCGAACTGCGCCAGCGCGTACACGGCCTGGTGGATCTGGGACTCGACCATGCCGCCGAGTTCCATCACGCGGGAGGAGACCGTGTTGAGTTCGCTGTCGAACTGGCTGGAGAGATGTTTTTCGGTCATGTCGCTCCCTTCAGCCGAAACGGCCGGTGATGTAGTCCTCGGTCTCCTTGCGCTTCGGCTTGAAGAACAGCTCTTCGGTCGCGCCGAACTCGATCAGGTCGCCCAGGTACATGTAGGCGGTGTAGTCGCTGCAGCGCGCCGCCTGTTGCATGTTGTGCGTCACGATGACAACGGTGTACTCGTTCTTCAGCTCGGCGATCAGTTCCTCGATCTTGGCGGTGGAAATCGGGTCCAGCGCCGAGCAGGGTTCGTCGAGCAGCAGCACCTCGGGCTTGATCGCGATGCCGCGGGCGATGCAAAGGCGCTGCTGCTGGCCGCCCGAGAGGCCGGAGCCGCTCTGCTGCAGCTTGTCGCGCACCTCGGTCCACAGGGCCGCCTTCTTCAGCGCCCACTCGACGCGATCGTCCATGTCGGATGCGCTCAGGTTCTCGAACAACTTCACGCCGAAGGCGATGTTGTCATAGATCGACATCGGAAAGGGGGTGGGCTTCTGGAACACCATGCCGACCTTGGCGCGGATCAGCGCCACGTCCTGCTTGGAGCTCAGGAGGTCCTCGCCGTCCAGGGCGATCACGCCTTCGGCGCGCTGCTCGGGATAGAGCTCGAACATGCGGTTGAAGGTGCGCAGGAGGGTGGACTTGCCGCAGCCCGACGGTCCGATGAAAGCCGTGACCTTGTTCTCGGGAATCTCGAGGTTGATGCCCTTGAGCGCATGGAACTTGCCGTAGTAGAAGTTCAGGTCCTTGACCGAGATCTTCGCGCGGGTCTGAGCCGCTGATGCGACGGTGGGGTTTGGCATAGGAGTCAGAGTTTGTTCCGCGTGACGACGCGGGCCAGGATGTTGAGTGCCAGCACGGCGATGGTGATCAGGAACACGCCGGCCCAGGCCAGCTGTTGCCAGTTCTCGTAGGGGCTCATTGCAAACTTGAAGATGGTCACCGGCAGGCTCGCCATCGGCTGGGTCATGTCCGCAGTCCAGAACTGGTTGTTGAGCGCGGTGAAGAGCAGGGGCGCGGTCTCGCCGGCGATGCGCGCCACCGCCAGCAGCACGCCGGTCACCACGCCGGCACGCGCGGCGCGCAGCGTGATGCTCGTGATCACGCGCCACTTCGGCGTGCCGAGGGCGTAGGCGGCTTCGCGCAGGCCCGGGGGCACGAGCTGCAGCATGTTCTCGGTGGTGCGGATCACCACCGGGATCACGATCAGCGCCAGCGCCAGCGCACCGGCCAGGCCGGAGAAGCTCTTGAAGTACGCCACCGCGATCGCGTAGACGAACAGGCCGATCACGATCGACGGGGCCGACAGGAGGATGTCGTTGACGAAGCGCGTCACGTTCGACAGCAGCCCCTTGGGGTTGTATTCCGCCAGGTAGATGCCCGCCATGATCCCGATCGGCGTGCCAACGAAGGTCGCCAGCAGCACCATCGCCAGCGAGCCGAAGATCGCGTTGGCGATGCCGCCCGCCTCGTTAGGCGGCGGCGTCATCTCGGTGAAGGTGGCGATCGCCAGGCCGCCCACGCCCAGGCGCAGCGTTTCCCAGAGGATCCAGATCAGCCAGAACACGCCGAACGCCATGGCGGCCAGCGACAGCGACAGCGCGATCACGTTGACGCGCTTGCGGCTCGCGAACTTCGCGGCGCGCATCTCGTGGAGCGCCTTGGCGCTCAGGAGTTTTTCTGCCGTGCTGCTCATGACTTCCGGCCCTCGCTCTTGCGCATCTGCAGCAGCAGCAACTTGGACAGCGACAGCACCACGAAGGTGATGAAGAACAGCACCAGGCCCAGGTACATCAGCGAAGCCTGGTGCAGGCCCGCGCCGGCTTCCGCGAACTCGTTGGCCAGCACCGAGGTGATGCTGTTGGCCGCCTCGAAGACCGACAGCGACGCGAGCTGGTTGGTGTTGCCGATCACGAAGGTGACGGCCATCGTCTCGCCCAGGGCACGCCCAAGGCCGAGCATGATGCCGCCGATGACGCCGGCCTTGGTGTAGGGCAGCACCACCTTCGAGACCACTTCCCAGGTCGTGGCGCCGAGTCCGTAGGCCGACTCCTTGAGCAGCGGCGGCGTGACCTCGAAGACGTCGCGCATCACGGAAGCGATGAAGGGAATGATCATGATCGCCAGGATGATCCCGGCCGACAGGATGCCGATGCCGACCGGCGGGCCGGACACCAGCGCGCCGAGCACAGGCACCCCGGCGAAGAGCTTCTGCAGCGGCTGCTGCACGTAGGTGGAGAGGATCGGGCCGAAGACCAGCAGGCCCCACATGCCGTAGACGATCGACGGAACGGCGGCCAGTAGCTCGATGGCGGTGCCCAACGGCCGCTTGAGCCAGGCCGGCGACATCTCGGTCAGGAACAGCGCGATGCCGAAGCTCACCGGCACCGCGATGACCAGCGCGATGAGCGACGTGGCCAGCGTGCCGTAGATCATCACCAGGCCGCCGTACTCGTTCTGCACCGGGTCCCACACGCTGCTGGTGAGGAAGCCGAGGCCGAACTTGGCGATCGCAGGCCACGCGCCCGCCAACAGGGACAGCAGGATGCCGATCAGCATGGCGAGCGTCAGCAGCGCCGCGCCCTTGGCGGCCCAGCCGAACAGCCGGTCTGCGGTGGCACCGGTGCGCGGCTTGCGCACGGGCGGCGGACGGGTAATCGCGCGCACCCCCTCGGCCGGCAGGTCGAGAGGGTTGGCTGCAGCGGGGAAGCTGGATGACACGGGGGCCTCCGAAGTCGGGGCGCGGCCGAGCGGGGTGCTGCTCATGCGCGCCGCTCCTGTGTTACTGCTGCTGCTTGAAAGTGACGGGCTGGCCCGCGCCGTCCCTGATCTCGCCCCAGGCGGTGGTGATGGCGCTCTTCACCTTGTCGGGCATGGGCACGTAGTCCAGGTCGCCCGCGGTCTTGTCGCCGTTCCTGTAGGCCCAGTCGAAGAATCTGAGCGTGGTGGCGGCCTGGGCCGGCTTGTCCTGCTTCTTGTGCATCAGGATGAAGGTCGCGCCGGTGATCGGCCACGCCTGGTCGCCGGGCTGGTAGGTCAGCACCTGGTAGAAGGTCTTCGACCAGTCGGCACCTGCGGCGGCCGCCTTGAACGCATCATCGTCCGGCGCGACGAACTTGCCGGCCGCGTTCTGCATCTGGGTGTAGGTCATCTTGTTCTGCTTGACGTAGGCGTACTCGACGTAGCCGATCGAGTTCGGCAGCTTGCTCACGAACTGGGCCACGCCCTCGTTGCCCTTGCCGCCCGCGCCGGTAGGCCAGTTGACGGCGGTGCCGTCGCCGACCTTGGCCTTCCACTCCGGGTTGGCCTTGCTCAGGTAATTGGTGAACAGGAAAGTGGTGCCGGAGCCGTCGGCGCGTCGCACCGGGGCGATGGTGGCATCGGGCAGGTTGAGCGAGCCGTTGAGCGCCTTGACCGCGGGGTCGTTCCACTTGGTGATCTTGCCCAGATAGATGTCGCCGAGGACCTGGCCGTTGAGCTTGAGCTCGCCCGGCTTGATGCCCTGGATGTTGACCACCGGGATCACGCCGCCGATGACGGTGGGGAACTGCACCAGGCCCTTGGCCTTGAGCTCCTCGTCGGTCAGCGGCATGTCGGAGGCGCCGAAATCGACGGTCTTGGCATCGATCTGCTTGATGCCGGCGCCCGAGCCGACGGACTGGTAGTTGATCTTGGCGCCGGTGGCCTTGTGGAAGTCGGCGGCCCACTTCGAATACAAGGGGGCCGGGAAGCTTGCGCCGGCACCGGTGGCGTCCTGCGCGAGCGCGGGGACATGGGCCAGGGCCGCGGCCATCAGGCCGGCAGCTGCAAACTTGAACGTCGTCTTCATGAAGCTTCCTTTGGGATGTGCAAAGAACCCCTGGCGGGGACTTGGCAGCGACTCTAGAAAGCTTGTGTGACATCGGTGTGACACAGCGCGATCGGGTTTGCCGCAGGGAGATACAGAGGGAAATGCAACGGAAAAGGACTGCTCGGCGAAGGCCGGCTCGTATGACGTGGTCACACAAACGTCATAGAGGCTCGGCGGCTCGAAAGCCCCGTCCCGCGGCCCCCGCCTACCCGCCTCGTCCCGGGCATGCGGCTACGATCGGGGGCCCTGGCCTTCTCGATCTCAACATGCAAAACGGAACCCGCCTCGCCGCGGTCGATCTCGGCTCGAACAGCTACAGGCTCGAGATCGGCCGGGTCGACCATGGCCAGATCCATCGCGCCGAATACCTGAAGGAAACAGTGCGCCAGGGCAACGGACTCGACGGCGCCCGCAATCTCACGCCGGAGGCGATGCAGCGCGGCTGGGACGCCCTGGCCCGCTTCGGCGAGCGCCTGGCCGGCTTCAAGCGCTCGCAGGTCCGCGCGGTTGCGACGCAGACCCTGCGGGAAGCCCGCAATCGCGACGAGTTCCTTCTGCGGGCGCGCACCATCCTCGGTTTCAACATCGACGTCATCCCCGGCCGAGAGGAAGCGCGCCTGATCTACCAGGGCGTGGCCCACATGCTGCCCCACACGGACGCCTCGAACCGCGAGCGCCGCCTGGTGGTGGACATCGGCGGCCGGTCCACCGAGCTGATCATCGGGCAGGCCCTGGAGGCCAAGGTCATGGAGTCCTACCGGGTCGGCAGCGTCGCCTGGTCGATGAAGCACTTCCCGGAGGGCCAATTCACCACCGCCGCCTTCCGCGCCGCCGAGGTCGCGGCCAAGGCGGTGCTCGACGACGCCCTGACCACCTACGTGCCCGACCTCTGGGACGTCGCCTACGGCGCCTCCGGCACCATCGGCGCGGTCGGCGACGTGCTGGCCGCTGCCGGGGGCGAGCCGGGCCTGATCACGCGCGACGGGCTGGAGTGGCTGGTGGAGCGGCTGCTGAAGGCCGGCAGCGCCGACCGCCTGCGTATCGAGGGCATGCGGGAAGACCGCAAGGCCGTGATCGGCGGCGGCGTGAGCGTGCTGCGGGCCGTGTTCGACCTGCTGGAGCTGGAGGAAATGCGCGTGGCCCAGGGGGCGCTGCGCCACGGCGTGCTTTACGAGCTGCTGGAGCGCGACGAGAGCGTGGCCGACCTGCGCACCACCACCGTCGCCCGGCTGGCCAGCCGCTTCGCGGTCGACATGGCCCAGGCGCGGCGCGTGAGCGACACCGCCGCGATCCTGTACCAGCAACTCGAGCCGGCCTCGCGCGGCGCCGCCACCACCAGCCGGCCCGGGCGCAACCTGCGCAAGATCGGCTGGGCGGCGCAGCTGCACGAGATCGGCATCCACATCTCGCACAGCGACTATCACAAGCACGGCGCCTACATCCTGGACAACACCGACGCGCCGGGCTTCGCGTTGAACGAAATGCACTGGCTCAGCCAGCTCGTGCTGGGCCACCGGGGCAAACTGCGCAAGCTGGGCGCGATGCTGGACGACGAGACCTTCGTCGGGCAACTGCTCGCCCTGCGGCTGGCCGTGATCCTCTGCCACGCCCGGCGCGACCCCGACCTGGAAGGCCTGCGCCTGGCGCGGCCCGATACCCGCCTCTTCGTGCTCGGTTGCCGCCGCGACTGGGCCGACATCTACCCGCAATCGGCGCACCTGCTGCGAGAGGAGACGCTGGCCTGGCAGAAGACCGGCGTGCGCCTGGAACTCGAAGACTGCTGAAGCCGCAGCCTGCGCCTACGCGCCTACAGCAGCTCGGGCGACTGCACCGTCACCACCACCGTCTGCACGTCACCGTCGCGCTCGCGGGTGCGGATCCACCAGATCGCACCCTTGCGCACCGGGCAACCGTCCTGCTTGAGGCCAAGCAGCAGCGAGATCGCCTGCCCCAGGGAGGGCTGGTGTCCCACCAGGAGCACCACCGACTTGCCGTTGGGCCAGCCGGCCGCGCTCAGCAATGCATCGGGCGTGGTGTCGGGTGCGAGCTCGCTGCGCAGCTTGTACTTGCGGCCCAGCGCGAGCACGGTCTGTTCGCAGCGCCGCGCCGGGCTGCAGACGATGCGCGTGCCGTCCGGCAGTTGCCGGTCCAGCCACGCCGCCATGCGCTTGGCCTGCTTTTCGCCGCGCGCGGTCAGCGAGCGCTGCATGTCGTCGCAGCCCTCGGCCCAGTCCTCGGCCTCGGCGTGCCGCCAGAAGATCAGGTCCATGATTGTCATCCCCGGGTGTCGACGCGGCCGCGGCCGCGCGAGGAGTACCGCACCATCAGCGCCGTCTGCGCACCATGCGCCTGGACGGCGCGCGGTGCACCCTCCTCGCCGCGGTGCGTGTCATGGTCGACGCGGCGGTAGATGCCGTCCGGCCCCAGGTCCCAGGCGTCGCGGCCGTCGTGCAGGTAGGCCACCAGGCATTCGTCGATCAGCCGCTGGCGCAGCACCGGGTCGGTCACGGGCCAGGCCAGCTCGATCCGGCGCAGCATGTTGCGGTTCATCCAGTCGGCGCTCGAGAGGTAGAGCGCCTCCTCTTCGCCCTCCCTGAAGTAGAACACCCGCGAATGCTCGAGGAAGCGGCCGATCACCGAGCGAACGCGAATGTTGTCCGTCAGCCCCGGCACCTGGGCCGGCAGGGTGCAGCCGCCCCGCACGATCAGGTCGATTTTCACGCCCTTGCGGCCCGCCGCCACCACGGCGGCGATCAGCGGCTCGTCGGTCAGTGCATTCATCTTGGCGACGATGCGCGAAGACACCCCGCGCGCCGCCGCAGCGCCGAGCGCATCGATGCGCGCGATCAGGTTGCGGTGCAGGTCGAAAGGCGCGACCCACATGCGGTTGAGCTTGGGCAGGCGACTCTGGCTGGCCATGTGCACGAACACCGCCTCCATGTCGGCCGTCAGTTGCGGATCGGCCGTCAGGTGGCTGATGTCGGTATAGAGCTTGGCCGTGCGCGGGTTGTAGTTGCCGGTGGACAGGTGGCCGTAGCGCCGCATCTGCTTGCCCTCGCGCCGCGTCACCAGCAGCATCTTGGCGTGCGTTTTCAGCCCCACCACGCCATAGACCACCTGGGCGCCGATCGATTCCAGCATCTCGGCCCAGCTGATGTTGGCCTCCTCGTCGAAGCGCGCCTTCAGTTCCACCACCACCGTGACTTCCTTGCCGCGGCGAACCGCTTCGCGCAGCAGCTCCATGAGCTCGGAATCGGCGCCCGTGCGGTAGATGGTCTGCTTGATCGCGAGGACCTGCGGGTCCTGCGCGGCTTCGCGCAGGAAAGCGAGCACGCCTTCGAAGCTCTCGAAGGGCTGGTGGATCAGCGCGTCGCCGGCCCGAAGCCGCTCGAAAAAGGACTGGCCCGGCGAGAGGGATATCGGATACGAGGCCTGGTAGGGCGCAAAGCGCAGCTGCGGCTCGTCCAGCAGGTCGATCAGTTGCGTCAGCCGCGCCAGGTTGACCGGGCCATGCACGCGGAAGAGCGCCTGGGCCGGCAGATCGAACTGTGCCAGCAGGAAAGTTGCCAGCGAGTCCGAGCAACTGGCCGACACCTCCAGCCGCACGGCCTGTCCGAAGTGCCGATGCTGCAGGCCCTGGCGCAGTGCGGTGCGCAGGTTCTTGACATCTTCCTCGTCCACCGCCAGATCGGAATGGCGCGTGACGCGGAACTGCGAGAACTCGCCCACCACGCGCCCCGGGAACATGCTCTGCAGGTGAGCCCGCACGATGCTCGACAGCGCGACGAACAGCTTCTTGCCGCCGGACAGCTTGGCCGGCATCGCGATCATGCGCGGCAGCACCCGCGGCACCTTGACGATGGCGATCGGGTTCTCGCGGCCGAAGGCGTCCTTGCCGGACAGGCGCACGATGAAGTTGAGCGACTTGTTGGCCACCTGCGGGAAGGGATGCGCAGGGTCCAGCCCGACCGGGATCAGCAGCGGACGCACCTCGCGCTCGTAATACTCGCTGACCCACTTGCGCTGCGCCGCATTGCGCTCCCCGTGCGAGATGACGCGGATGCCCTCCTTCGCGAAGGTGGGCATCAGCTCGTCGTTGTAGAGCGCGTACTGCCGCGCCACCAGCGCATGGGCTGCCTCGGACAGGCGGTTGAAGGAATCGATGGTGTAGTTGCCCTTCCGGTCACCGGCCGTGTGCGCCGCCAGATGCGGTGCGGCCCGGACCTCGAAGAACTCGTCGAGGTTGGAGGACACGATGCACAGGTAGCGCAGCCGTTCGATCAGCGGCACTTCAGGCCGATAGGCCCAGTTCAGCACCCGCTCGTTGAAGGCCAGGATGCTGTGGTCGCGGTCGAGGAGGGTCAGCGACGGCGCAGGGACGACAGGCACGCTGTCGGCGGGGTCGGATGAGGGCGATGCGAAGTTGTCTGGAGCGACCGGCACAGGATGGGACGAAGGCAAGAACATGACAGTGTCGAAGTATTTCGTGACACTTCCATGACAAATGTGTGGCGTGCCAACCGGCTTGTCAATCACCGAGGAAATGCTTTCGATAGCGTGCCGGCAGGTCTTCAATGCGCATCAGCATCGGCAGGTCGGCGCTGTTGAAATCCGGATCCCATGCCGGCGGCCCCAGCACCTTGGCGCCGAGCCGCAGGTAACCCTTGATCAACGCCGGCGGCTCGACGTCCAAGCGGTCGTCGAGCCGGTTCACCGGCAGCGGCAACCTCGGCTGCACGTGGTACTGGATCGGCGCCATGTGCGTCGCCGACAACTGGCGCCAGATGCTCGCGGCCGCATCGCCGCTGCTCACGCCCTTGTGCCGCATCGGAATGCTGGCGCAGCCGATCATGGTGTCGAGCCGGTTGCGGTTCATGAAGGCGGCCAGCGCGCCCCAGAGCGCCAGGATCACCCCGCCTTGCCGGTGCTCGGCATGAACGCAGCTGCGTCCCAGCTCCACCATGCGCTCGCGCAGGTCGCGCAGGCGCGTGAGGTCGAACTCGGTGTCGCTGTAGGTACTGCCCACGCGGCGGGCCTGGGCGGGCGTCAGCACGCGGTAGGTGCCGATCACCTGGCCGGTAGGCTCGTCGCGCACCAGCAGGTGCTCGCAGAAATCGTCGAACAGGTCGACGTCATGGCCTTCCAGCGGTGTGTCCAGGCGCGCGCCCATCTCGCCGGCGAACACCTCGTAGCGCAGGCGCTGCGCGGCGCGCACCTCGTCCTGGTGGCGTGCCCAGCTGACGCTGATGCCGCCGCCCGCCGGTTGCGGGACCTCGTTGGCCGGCGCGGGCGCCACCGCAGGCACGGTGATGGTCTTCGTCCGGTGAAGCGGTGCCGGCCACAGTGCCTGGCACCATTCCCACGCTCCCAGTTGCGAGAACGGAAACGTCGGCGTGGGCAGTTCTTTCATACGGTGTCCCTTTCTGCCGACGGAGTCTCTGAGCGCGCGATGAAACAGGCGTGTCAATCGAATGGCAGTTGCATGACGGGGTGCGCGCGCCGGAGCCTTTGGAGGTCTAATGCCGGACTTGCGCCCTGCGCCCTGGAGAGCCCGAATGACAGCTGACGCCCCGGTCACGGTGGAAGTGGAAACCCGCAGCCACCAGATGTTCCCCGCCCTGAGCCCCTGCGACGTGGCGCGCATCAAGCGCTTCGGCAGCGTGCGCCATTTCGCGCGCGGCGAATGCCTGTTCCGGGCCGGCGAGCGCGGGGCCGGCATGTTTCTCGTCCTCGACGGCCACGTGGCCATCACCCAGCGCGACGGGCTCGGGCGCGTGGTGCCGATCCGCAGCCAGGGCCCCGGCCAGTTCCTCGCCGAGATCGCGCAGCTGTCGGGCCGCCCTGCCCTGGTCGACGGCCACGCGGAGGACGAAGTGCAGGCCGTGCTGGTCCCGCCCGAGCAACTGCGCGCACTGATCATTGCCGAGGCCGATCTGGGCGAGCGCCTGATGCGCGCGATGATCCTGCGGCGGGTGGCGCTGATCGAATCGGGCGAAAGCGGCCCCGTGCTGATCGGCCCGCCGCAATCCGCACACCTGCTGCGGCTGCAGAACTTCCTGACGCGCAACGGCCATCCCTACCAGGTGGTCGATGCCACGCAGGACGCCGACGCCCGCGCGCTGCTGGAACAGTACGGCGATGCCGAACTGCTCGTCACCTGCCCCAACGGCTCCGTCCTGGCCGACCCGACCGAAAGCGCCCTGGCCCGCTGCCTGGGCATGGTCGACTCCGCGGAGCACGACGATCTGTTCGACGTGCTGGTGGTGGGCGCCGGCCCCGCCGGTCTGGCGACCGCCGTGTACGCCGCGTCCGAAGGGCTGCGCGTGATCGTGCTGGACTGCCGCTCCTTCGGCGGCCAGGCCGGCGCCAGTGCGCGCATCGAGAACTACCTGGGCTTTCCGACCGGCATCTCGGGCGGCGCCCTGGCCGGCCGGGCCTTCGTGCAGGCGCAGAAGTTCGGAGTGGAGATGATGATCCCGGCCCAGGCCGCCTCGATGGATTGCAGCCACGCGGAAACCGAGGGCGAGCTGGCCGTGCGCCTCACGGACGGGCGCCGCCTGCGTGCGCGCACGGTGGTGGTCGCCAGCGGCGCGCGCTACCGCCGGCCGGAGGTGCCGCGCCTCACCGAGTTCGAGGGCCGTGGCATCTTCTATTGGGCCTCCGCGCTGGAGGCCAAGCTGTGCGAAAAGCAGGAGGTGGCTCTGGTCGGCGGCGGCAACTCGGCCGGCCAGGCCGCGGTCTTCCTGTCCCAACACGTGTCCAAGCTCAACCTGCTGGTGCGCGGGCCCTCGCTGGCAGCCACCATGTCGCGCTACCTGATCGACCGCATCGAGGCCACGCCCAACATCGAGCTGCACCCGCACACCGAGCTGATCCACCTGCACGGCGAACCGGAGGCGGGTCTGCAGGGCGCCAGCTGGCGCGACCGCCGCAGCGGCGACGAATACCGCTGCGACGCGCGCAATATCTTCCTGTTCATCGGCGCGGTGCCTGAGACCGACTGGCTCCAGGGCTGCGGCGTGGCCGTCGACAAGCACGGCTTCGTGCTGACCGGCGAAGGCGCCCGTGGCGGCTTTCCGGCCCGGCCGGCCGCCGCGCTGGAAACCAGCGTGCCGGGCGTGTTCGCGGTCGGCGACGTGCGCTCGGGCTCGGTCAAGCGTGTCGGCGGGGCGATCGGCGAAGGCGCGGCGGTGGTGGCCCTGATCCACAAGCACCTGGCCCGCGCCGGCGCGGTCGCCTGAGCCAGCCGCCGGCATCCGGCCGGCCGCCTGCACGAAGCGCGGCCGGCCGCTATGCTGACCGGCCGTCTTTTTTCATTCCCGTTCATCCCGGAAACAGCGCATGCCCCAAGCCCCCATCGACGTCTATTCCTGGCCCACCCCCAACGGTCACAAGATCCACATCATGCTGGAAGAATGCGGCCTGCCCTACCGCGCCCACCCGGTCAACATCGGCAAGGGCGACCAGTTCGAGCCGGCCTTCCTGCGGATCAGCCCCAACAACAAGATCCCTGCCATCACCGACCCCGAGGGGCCGGACGGCAAGCCGATCTCACTCTTCGAATCCGGCGCCATCCTGGTGTACCTGGCCGGCAAGACGGGGCAGTTCCTCCCCGAGGGCGACCGCGCCCGCTACGAGGTGCTGCAGTGGCTGATGTTCCAGATGGGCGGCGTCGGCCCCATGCTCGGCCAGGCCCACCACTTCCGCCTTTACGCGCCGGAAAAAATCCCCTACGCCATCGAACGCTACAGCAACGAGGCCCGCCGCCTCTACGGCGTGATCGACCGGCAGCTCGCCAACCATGCGTTCATCGCCGGCGAGAGCTATTCGATCGCCGACATCGCGATCTTCCCGTGGCTGCGCAACTGGGAAGGCCAGGGCATTGTGCTCGACGAGTTTCCGCACCTGAAAAAGTGGTTCGAGGGCATCGCGGCGCGGCCTGCCGTGCAACGCGGCGTCAAGGTGCTGGCCGACCTGCGCCGGCCCATCACCGACGACAAGGCGCGCGAGATGTTGTTCGGCAAGACGCAATACGAGCGACGCTGAGCGGGGTTCCCGGAATCCGGCCCTGGGCGCAGGCTAGAATCCCGGCTTCGTCGGGGTGTAGCGCAGCCTGGTAGCGCATCTGCTTTGGGAGCAGAGGGTCGAAGGTTCGAATCCTTTCGCCCCGACCACCAATCGAATGCCGGCACGGCCCACAGGTCCGTGCCGGCATTTCCATTTCAGGGGCGTCAAGCTTTCTTTTCGGCCGAGCCCATCGCCCGGGTTCTGGGCGCCCGCTTCGGCGGCTTGCTGGTTCCGATCGCACGGACGATCCAACCCACCTCCTCCGAAGCTGGCTCTGTCGGGGGAGGCTCCAGAACCCGCGTCATTCCAGCCGAGAAATCGCGACAGGCCCGCTGGAACTCGGCCACCGCCTGCAGATACTCGCGACGCGCAGCCTTGGTGCTCATCTGGCAACTCCGTGCTCGGGACACGGCGGATCATGCGCCCGGTCGCCCCGGTGTTCAAGCCAAACGGGGCCGGGCACTTCAACTGACAGGCAGTTGCTCGGGCATCGGCTCGGCCGGCGGCGAGGACGGCGCGTCATCGGACTCCCGGCGATGGCGCCCCAGATCCTCGATCATCTGTTCTCCCACCGGGTCTCGGCCGTCGAGGGGAATCGACTCCTCGAAGCCGATTTCCGGCTCATCGTCCTTGCGCTGCGGGCGGCGGTCTGTGCTCATGCCAATCTCCAAATGGAGCCACTTTGGCCATGCCGGCCATCCGCGTGTCTCGGGCAAAGTCCTCTGAAGCTGTCGGCGCACGCCGACGCCGACGAGGCACGCCGTAGAATCGCGGACCTTCCTCACTGCCCGTAGCTCAGTTGGATAGAGCATCGGCCTTCTAAGCCGAATGTCGGGGGTTCGATTCCCTCCGGGCAGGCCACCACCTCTTGCGCACAGCTCAGCCGATCCCCTGGTTCGAGCCCAGGTCGAGGAGCCAAGATTCTTTTTGCAAAACAAGCACTTAGCCCACACCTCACAGGTGGGCTATTTGTTTGGCTTTACCGTACTCAGCACCTGCTCGGCATCGCGTTCGATGTCGCGAGCAGCGCCGACGCGACGACGGATCTCGCCCGTCGGGTTGGGGTCAGCGCGTAGCAAGTGCATTGGTACCGCGAAATGACGTTGTAGCGGCCTCCGCTGACTCCACAAAGACGTGACCCGGTTGCCGGCTTCGTCGCCGACTTTCTTGCGGGCTTGGCAGAACTGCTCCTGCACTTGCGAAGGCGGCGTGCTGTCGAGCAGGGTCAGGGTCGTGAAGGCAAGGCCGGGCCTGGTGCTCATCCCCCAACGCGCACGGTCATGGCCCCTATTTCCGGAACAAGAGCCTCCAGAACGTCGCCGGGTGCGACGGGCCCTACCCCCGCCGGCGTGCCGGTCATGATCACGTCCCCCGGGTTGAGCGTATAGATGGCCGAGGCGTACTCAATGAGGCGCTGCACGTCAAAGATCAGGTACTTCGTGTTCGATGCCTGCTTCACTTCCCGGTTGACGCGGATGCTCAGATCCAGCGCGTTCGGGTCGGCGATCTCGTCCTTCGTGACAATCCACGGTCCGAGCACGCAAAAGGTGTCGGGGGACTTGCGAAACGTCGGGAACTCAGGGCCACGCACCGTCATGTCGAGGCCGATCGTGTAGCCGAACACGTAGTCCAGTGCTTCCTTGCGAGGCACGCGTTTGGCCTTACGGCCAATGACGACCGCGAGTTCAACCTCATGGTCCGTGCGGCGGTCAGCGAAAGGAATCTGAATTTCCTCGCTGCAGCCGATCAGTGAACTGTTCGCCTTCAAGAACAGGCCAAACTGGTCCAGTTCGGTGAACGTCTTGCCATGATTGATCTGTGTGTCGGCGTTGGCCTCCGCAATGTGGTCCTTGTAATTGATCGGCGCGCCGATGATCTTGCCCGGGTTAGCGACCGGGGCGCGCAGTTTCACCTCCGACAAGGGGATGCGCGCGCTGGTTCGGGACAACTCCTCGACCTTGGCGCGCACATCGTCGAAATGCTGGATCACCCAGTCGGACTGTGGGTACGGCCAAGCGGGCTTCGGGACAGCCGCGAACGCCTCGGTGACGTCGACGACTTCCTCCTCAACGGCGATTCCGATCCTGTAGTCGTTAAATAGGCAAAGCTTCATGGAACAGGTTCTTCAAGGTGAAGCGGCTTGGTCAGCCGCGGAGTTCGCGCAAGAGCCCGAGCTTCTCGTGCACCGGGCGGTCCGAGTAACTGAAGACAACAGTGTCCTGCTGCGCCGAGACGGTCCACTCGCTCCAGCCTGGTACAGCGACGATGTCATTTGGGCCGATACGCATGGTGGTCCCGGCCACCCGGACTTCAGCCTCGCCTTCGAGGCCGACAAGGACAGTGCTGTCGGTCGAGCGGTAAGGCCTTGTCGCGAAACCTTGGGGGTAGTGCCGCAGCACCGTGCCGATCGTCGGCATCGTCCAGCCCCCCGTCACCGGGTTCACATAGCGCAGGCATACGCCCAAGTGCGGGTCGGGCGGCGCGGATCGCGCCTGCATCTCGATGGCTTCGCGCGAGCGCGCGTAGGGGTAGCTGAACAGCGGCGAGGTGAGTCCGTGAGGAACATAGTCGAGCGGAAGCAGGCCAGAGCCAAAGCGCGCCGCGCTCTCGCCTGCTGCCTGGGATGTGGTCTGCGCCTTCTGCGTGTATTCCTCACGGAAGCCAGCTCGCAGGAAAGAGACGAGTGGAACGTCTAGCCCGTCAAGCCACACAACGGGCTCGCTCCCTTCGTGCCCGTGGTCATGCCAGGTCCAATGCGGCGTGATGATGAAATCGCCGCGCTGCATCGGTGTCTTTTCACCTTCGACTGCGGTGTACGCGCCGGACCCGTGAAGAACAAAGCGCAGTGCCGATTGGGTATGCCGGTGCGCCGGCGCCGTCTCGCCGGGCAGGATCAACTGCAGCCCTCCATAGAGCGTGTCGGTGATCTTTGACTTGCCCGGCAAGCCAGGATTCTCCAGCACCAGGACCCTGCGCTCGGCCTCCTCCGCAGAGATGAGCCCGCCTGAGCGCAGGAGTTGCGGATACACCTCGTCCCAAGCCCACTTGCATGGCTCGGCCGCGGGCACAGGTTGGGCGGGGACAAGGCCTTTCAGTACGCTCCATAGCGGAGCGAGGTTCAACGGCCGAATTTCGTCGTAGTAGCGCTCTCGTGCCGCGTTATCGGCCTGCAACATTCCACTGTCGTTCATCTCGATATCCTCAGTTGAAGTCCCTGGTCACGCTGCCTTCCGCCAAGCCTCGTACCCCGCCACGAAGTGCGGTGACATGGCCCTGAGACGCTCGGTGTCGATCCGCCCTGACCGACTGATGTAGTTCATGGCGAATTCCCAGGCCGGCAACTTCAAGTGCTCCGCAAAGCGGTCGTACCAGGTCGCGCTGCGGGTTGCCGCGGCCGCCAGCTTGTCCACGATGGGACGCCGCTGTGCCTCGAACTCAGCGAGTGCATCCTGGACGTTGCGCGGGTGGCTGGCCAGCGCATGTGCGAGTGCCTGCACATCTTCGAGCGCCAGCCGCGTTCCGGAGCCGATCGAGAAGTGCGCGGTACGGAGCGCATCACCGACCAGCACCCGATTGCCGACGCACCAGCGCTTGTTGCTGATCACTGGGAAGCGGCGCCACAGCGACTTGTTGGTCACCAGCCTGGCGCCGTCGAGTTCCTCGGAAAAGACCTCTTCACAGTAAGCCCTGGACTCGTCTTCCGTCATGCGGTCGAAGCCCACGCGCTCGAAGGTATGGGCATTTACCTCCACCAGAAAGGTGCTCATCGAAGGCGTGTAGCGGTAGTGGTGCGCATTGATGCTGCCCTGTGCGAGCTCCTTGAACGTCTGCGTCAGGTATTCAAAAGGGCGAGTTGCGCCGAACCACGCGAACCGGTTGTTCAAGAGGGTGACCTGCGTGCCGAACTCCGCCTCATGCGTCTTGCGCACCAGGGAATTGACCCCGTCGGCGCCGATCAACAGGTCGGCGCCCTCCAGTTCTGCCAAGTCGCGCACCAAGTGGCTGTTGATGAGGTCCGCCCCTACGGATAGCGCGCGCTGGCGCAAGATCTCGAGCAGGCGCAGCCGCGCGATGGCGGTGAACCCGACCCCATCGATTCGGATACGTTCGCCGTGCACGCGCAGCTCGATATCGCTCCACTTCTCGAGGCCCGCAGTAATAAGAGGCAGCGTTTCCGAATCTTCCGCGCCGAGGAATTCCAGCGCCTTGTCGGAAAACACCACGCCGAAGCCAAAGGTCGTCCGTGAGTCGTTCTGCTCGTAGACCGTCACGTCAGCATCGGGCAGCTCGCACTTGATACGGTAGGCGGCGTACAGGCCCGCCGGACCTCCACCGAGGATGTTGACCTTCATCTTTCTTGTCCCTTGTTCATGGGGTTGTCGGTTTGCCCAGCCTCTCAGGCTGGTGCCTGCAGCAAGGCCCGCACGTGCTCTGGGACTTGCAGGGTGCGCAGTGCGCGTGGGTTGCCGAGCGGATGCTCCGCCCACACGCGCGTCTCTTCCGCCTCCATCAGCAACTCGTCGCCGCGCAAGAAGCGATGCTGGAATGCCATCGATTTGCCACCGACCTTCAGCACGGTGATCTGGTGTGTAACGGTTTCGTGCAGCGCGGGCGCGCTCACGAACTTCATTGAAAGGCCGAGTACGGGCAGGCCGCCCAATGCATCGCCACCCGTCGGCGCGTTTGGATCGATGCCGAGGCTGAGGAACATCTCGTTCAGCCCATCAACCATCCACCGCGCGTAGTGCGGGAAGAAAACAATCCCGCCCGGATCACATTCGCTCCAGTTCAAGCGACGGTCATAGGAGTATTGGCGCATGAGACTGCTTACCTTCCCCGGGCCTCGCCTGCGAGCTTCTCGGCAATCGCCTGGCGCATCTGCTGCCGATCGAGTTTTCCCACGCGCGTGATCGGGAAGGTGGTGACCAACTCGATACGCTCGGGGCACTTGTACTTGGCGAGCCCGTGCGAAATGAGAAATGCCGCAAGCTCCGGCACAGACGGGAGGGCAGCACCGTTTCTTGGGATCAGGTACGCGCATGCCTTTTCGCCGTAGATCGGGTCCGGCATGGCGACAACTTTTCCGTCCGCAATCTGCGGGTGCCGCGCGAGCAACAGCTCGATGTCCTCCGTGCCGAACTTCTCGCCGCCGCGATTGATGTTGTCGCGCATGCGGCCTTCGAAGTGGTAGAGGGTCAGCGGGCCTTCACGGCTGGCGCGGACCATGTCCGCAGTCCGGAAGAACCCGTCGGAAGTCAGGGATGCGGCCGTGACTTCGGGGGCGCCGTAGTAGCCACGCAGCGACGACGGGCCGCGGAAGCACAGCTCCCCGGGTTCGCCGAAAGGGACCTCCGTCTCCGTGCCGGGCTCCAGAACGCGAACCTCGTCGTGCTCCCAGCAAACCGTTCCGATGGAGCCGTGCCGGATGGCTGGCGGGAACTGCGGTGCGCCGGCAAGCACCAGGCCCTCGGTGATGCCGTACATGTTCGTCGCAGGGCGTGCTGTGCCGCGCTCGATCGGCTCCGCGCCAATGAGCGTCAGCGTGAGCTGCAGTGCGGAAAGGTCATGATTTGCTGCGCCCGGATATCCGGCAATCGAGGGTGCATGCGGCCCGATCGTGAAGGCATGCTGAACGCGCTCGCGTTCCAGCAGCGCGAAGAAGCGGGCGACATCCCATTTCGGCATCAGCACGGTCGTGGCGCCATAGAGCACGGAACGCAACACCGAAAACATCATCCCGGCGTTGTGCAGCATGGGGAGCGCCCAGATCCCCACGTCACCTTCCTCGCACCCGAAGTGGTCGCACCATGCCTTGGTGTGCGCGAGGTACTCGCCGTGGTAGCGGGGAATGACCTTGGGCACGCCCGTAGAGCCACCGGACAGCTGCAGAGCCGCAACATCGCAATAGTTCCACTCCTCCTGCGGCAACTCCGATGGATGATGCGCGATCAGCGATTCGATGCTGCGCCCGGGCGAGCCCGTATCGCCCCCGCCGACCAGCAGGTGCGGCATGTGGTGTGCGTCAGCCATCTCGGCGGCGAAGCCCACCTGGTCGAAGTTGGGCGAAACGTCGGCCTGCACGAAGAAGGCGCTGGGTTGCGTCGCCTGGGCCAACGCGGAGATCTCCACGGAGCGGTACTGCGGGATCGTGCATACCGGCAGGACGCCTGCCTTGAAGCAGCCGAAGAGCGCCAGCGCCGTTTCGATGCCGGTTCCCATCTGGAAGATCGCCCGATCTCCAGGCCGCAGCCCCAGCACCCGCAGTCCTGCGGCCAATCGCGAGCTCTTCTCGTCCACTTCGGCAAAGCTGATGCGGCGGTCTTCGCAGACGTAGGCGGCTCTCTGCGGATTCTCGCGGGCGACCTGCTGCAGCGCGTTCCCGATCGTCGTCGGCCGCCACGCGCCTTCCCGAAGGTATCGATCGGCCTGCGCCGCAGGCGTGTAGACGACCCCGGGGAGAGGCAGTCGGGGGCGGGTTTCGATTCCGCTCATTTCATGATTCCTGGCAGCCAGGTGGCCAAGGGTGGGAAGAAGAACATGGCGGCGAGCAGCAGCATGCTCATCGCCACGTAGGGCACGACAGCCCGGAAGATGTGGGCCATGCTCACGGTCGACGGAGCGACGCCCTTCATGGTCATCAGAAGCAGGCCGTGCGGGGGCAGCAGCAGGCCCATCTGCATGCACATGAGGAACATGATTCCGAACCAGATCGGGTCGACCCCGAGCTTCTGGACGATCGGCATGAAGATGGGAATCGTGATGAGCATCATGCTCACCTGGTCGACGAAGATGCCCAGGAAGATCAGGATCAGCATCATCCCGGCGATGATCGCCATCGGTCCAAGTCCGGTGCCGGTGATCGCCTCGACGATGCCATTGGACGCACCGGAGAAGGTGAGAATCTGCGCGAAGGTGGTCGCGCCCATGATGATCAACAGGATCATCCCCGAGATTCCGATCGTTCCGCGCAGTGACTTCATCAACGCTTCCACCGACAGCGCGCGGTAAGCGAGGGCGATGACCAGCGTCGCGACCACGCCCAGGGCCGCGCTCTCGGTCGGCGTGCACCAACCCGCCACCATGGCACCGACGACCACTGCGAAGATCGAGAGCAGCGGCAGCACGTACTTGAAGAACGGGTTGAATCTTTCCCACCCGTGGAAGTGCTTGAAATCAGTGGCCGGTGCCAAGGAAGGATTCATTGCAGAGCGCAGCACGATCCAGGCGACGAAGCCGATCGAAAGCAGAATGCCGGGGACGATCCCGCCGATCAGCAGCCCTGAGATCGAGATGTTGGCGAGGCTGCCCAGGAGCACGGAAAGCGCGCTCGGAGGGATCAGCATGTCCACGGCACCGATCGCCATGATGGGGCCGGTGGCCATGGTCGGGTGGTATCCCCGCTGCAACATGACGGGCACCATGAGGGAGCCCAACATGGCTGTGGTGGCGATCGTCGATCCGGAGATCGCGGAAAACACGGTTCCGGCAACGACTGCGACGACCGCCAGGCGGCCCGGCACTCCCGTGATCAGCCGCTCGACGCCTTCGATCACCTTCACGGCCAAGCCGGTGTGGAAAAGGATCTCGCCCATGAGAATGAACAGAGGGATTGGCGTGAGCGAGAAGCTGGTCACCGCAACGATGCTGTTTCGCACCAGCTGGCCCAATCCAGCCTCACCCCCCAGATAGATCCAGGCACCGACCAGGTTGGTCACCAGGAAGGCGAACGCCACCGGCAAGCCGACAAAGAGCAGGAGTGTGGACCCGCCAAGGAGCAGCCACGCAGGAAGGATCCAGGCACTCATGCTGCAGACACCGCGTCGGAACGCGGCTCCTTGGGACCATGCGCCAGGCGCCGCATGCGAAATGCAAACTCAATGGCGAGCAGCGCAAACACGACTGGAAGCGGCGCCATCGCCCACCATTCCGGGATGACGATGCTCTTGATCTGGATTGCACCGCTTGCATAACTCTTGAAGGCCATGACAACGCCCACCCATGCCAGCACGACACAACCTGCAAGGGCCACAATGTCCGAGATCCACTCACAACCGTAGGCAAGCCTGGGCGGAATTGCGCGCAGCACGATGTCGACACGAATGTGCTGGCCTGCCCGCAGCAACCAAGGGGCGCCCAGTAACGTGCAGAAGTACAAGGCGTACTCGGAGATGTCGTTGGAGGCGGCAAATCCGCGAGGCAGGCCGGGGATCTCCACGTTCCGCATCATCACATCGAGCGTGATAGAGCTCACCATGACGAGCAGCAGCAGGCAGGCCAGCAACATCATGAGCTCGTACAGGCGCCCGAGGGCCGCCTCCACAGCTTCCGTGATGTGGCCTCCAGTTGCCGCGGCAAAGGCTTGTTGGTGCGCCATGCTGGTCACGGCTTCTTGGACAGCAATGCGCGCAGCTTCGGTCCATGCACCGGGCTGGTCTTGATAAGGTCGGCCCAGCCCGCTTCGTACACTGCATCGAGGTACTTTGCGGTGTCCGTTGCGCTGAAGGTCAGCGGCTGGATGCCCGAAGCATTCTGCTTCTTCTTCTCGTCCTCACCCTCTTTGCGCCAGTAGGCCGTGTTGGCCTCCACCTCCATGGCCATCTTCTGGATGAAATCACGCTGTTGCGGCGTCATGGCCCTCCACTTGTCCAGGTTCATGATCAGCGACACGTCAGCGTCATAGAAGCCGGGATCGATGCGGTACTTCGTATGACTCGCGAGGTTGAGATCGAAGATGCCGCCGATCGACCAGCCGTACCCGTCGATCACACTACGTTCCAGCGCGGTGTAGATCTCGCCCGGCGGGATGTTGATCACGTTGCCGTTCAGCGTCTGCACCGCCGGCCGAATCGCTGGAGATACGCGGATCTTCTTGCCGGTGAGATCCAGCTTGTCGACCTTCTTCGTCAAGAAGATGTGGAATGGGTAACCCTCGACCATTCGGGCGAGATACTGCATGTTCCCCTTCTCGTTCCAGACCGCGTTGATGTACTCGACGGCGCCGTTCTTGCGCTGCTCGGCAACCGGGATCTGCGCCATCTTGAGCATGTCCGCCTCGGGAAACACATTCGTGTAGAAAGCGCCAGGGCTAAGGGCCATGTCGACAACGCCGCTCTTCACCGCATTGCCGATTTCGAAGGTCGGGACTGCCCGCGGGCCGCCGATGAAGTTGATCTTGACAAGGCCCTTGCCCTGCGCGTTCACCCGCTCGCTCCACTTCACCACTTCCTGCGAAAAGGCCGTGTTCTCAGGGAATGCCGTTACGAGCCGAATTTGAGCTTCCTGTGCCGCGGCCGAGATGGCCAGGAAGCCCCAGGCGGCGCTTGCGGCCAGGCGCTTGAAGGTGTTGGTCATGATGTCTCCGTTGTGATTTGTAGAACCAGGAACGTGGGTCAGGCCGCCAGCGCGACCGGAGCAATCTCGATCTTGCGAGGCCGACTCAACTCAGACAGCAAGCGCTGCGCATGGACCTTTGCGTCCGCGGCAGCCGCAGATTTCACGGACTCGTAGCCGCGAATGGTCTGGGGCAGCCGCAGCAGCTCGGCGACCTCTGCGGCATTGCGCCGGTCGAGCAGCCGCAGGCCTTCGACCAGCACTCCCTCGTACCAGGCGAGAAGGGCTCGCTCCTCCCGTCGTGACGGCAGTGCACCGAATGGATCCAGCGCCGTCCCACGGAGGACCTTCAGCGCGGCGAGGGCTTTCAGCACGGGATGCATCCATCTGCCGACGCGCACCTTTCCCTTCAGGCCCAGCGTGCGTGCGAGAGGCGGCTGCAGGTTGTATTTCAGGCGGACGTTCCCGGAGAACATGTCGGCCACGCGTTGCTCGAAGCCTGACTTGGTGAGCAGGCGGGCCACCTCGTACTCGTCCTTGTACGCCATCATCTTGTGCAGGCTGTCGGCAACGGCCGCGGTCACCTCATAGGCGTGCCGCTCTCCGCGCGCGGCTGCCTCGGCGTTGACTGCGGACGTCACCCGCTCCAGATAACGGACCGCATACGCAATGTTCTGGTAGTCCGCCAGATCCACAGCACGCAGCAGGACACGGTCACGAAGCTGCGCGGAGAGCTTTGCCAATTGCGGCTCGAAGGCGACCAGTTCGCCCAACCTGCCCTCGCTGCGGAGGGCACGCAGCCGCTCCGTACGGTCCGCGAGCGGTTGCAGCCAGAGCGTGCCCAATGCCTGGATCTGCGCCGGCGCGTGCACCCACAGCCGTCCCGCACGGAAGGCCGTGGTGTTCGCGTCCACCTGGGTGCCGTTCAGCGCAATGGCGGCCTCGATCCACTCCGCGCGGATCGGCAGCCAGCCCGCCTGGTAGGCAGCACCGATGGCCACCATGTTGGTCATCATGTAGTCGCCGAACAGCGCCTCGGCGATGCGCTGGGCATCCAGCGTCAAGGAGCCGTCGACCCGGACAGCGGCAGCGACGGTATCGCACAACTCCTGCGTCGGAAGCGTCTTGCGGGAGTCCCGGATGACCTCTCCGTTCGGGAACACGCCGGCGTTGATGACGGACCGCGTGCGTTCGGCATCGCAGCACTTCAGGTTGCTGACGTCCACCGCGGCCAGGAGATCGAGCGCCAGGTACAGATCCGCTTTGCCGATACCGACCTTGTTCGTGTGCGGCGGCCGATCCGCGGGCGCAAGAATGAGGCTGGAGAGCACGGCGCCCCACTTCTGGGACGCTCCGGTCTGGTCATAGGTCTTCACCTGCAGCCCCTGCATGGCGGCCGCCTGTGCAAGGATGGCGCTGGCCGTCAGGACGCCGGATCCGCCGAGACCCGGGATGTACACGTGGTACGGCGCCTCCAAGGCTTTTGGTTCGATCTCCGGAATTCCTGTTGGGTCGATGGAGGGCAGACCCGGCCTGCGAAGTCCCTTGCCGGGCTCTACTTCGACCGTGACGAAAGAAGGGCATTCCCCCTGGATGCAGGCCTGATCCTGGTTGCACGTGGACTGGTGGATCTGCGTCTTGGCACCGAACTCCGTCGGCACCTTCTGCAGCGACATGCAATTCGCCTTGGCGCCGCAGTCGCCGCAGTTCTCGCACACCTCTTCATTCACAAACGTGAACACTGCGGGCGCGGGCAGCAGCGCCCGCTTCTGGCGTCGCCGCCGTTCGTTCGCACAGGCCCCGTCGTAGATCAGGATGGTGACGCCCTGAGTTTCCGAGAGTTCCTTCATGGATTGTTCGAGCTCGTCGGGTGAACGACGCACCAGGCCGGCGGGAAGCTGCACCTTTGCGTACTGACCAGGCTCCTTCGAGATCAGGACCACGCGGGACGCGCCGTCCTGCAACAGGCGGCTGGACAGATCCGCTATCGCGCTTGCGCCCACCGCTTCCTGCCCGCCGGTGTTCGCGAGAACACCGTTGATCAGGAGCTTGAACGTCATGTTCGCTCCCGTGGTGATCGCAAAGCGGATGTTCTGGTAGCTGGAATGGAACAAGGCGCCGTCGCCGACGTTTTGAACGATGTGAGGGCGGCTCGTATACGGGGCGAGTCCCAGCCAAGGCACCCCTTCGCCACCCAGGGGCGTCGTGGCTTCGACGCGCTTCTGCGGCTTGTCCATGAGTGCCGCGAACAGGTGGCAACCTGGCGCGCCCCATGCCATCTGGCCTGGCGCGAGCAGCGTGGAAATGTTGTGGGGGCAGCCCGAGCAATAGTTCGGTGCACGCCCGGGCAAGGCGGGGCTGCGCTGCACGGTCTTCTGCTGCAGGTATCGAACGCGCTCGCGGCCCCGCTCCGGCAAGGTGATGCTGCGCGCCAACACCCGCCCCAGGCGTTCGGCCACCATGTCGCTGGTCATGCCTCCTTCGATGGGGAAGAGGCGGGTTCCGTCCGCGTCTTGTTTTCCGAGCAGTGCGCGGACGCTGGTTCCGACGATCCCTGCAGCGACCTGCCTTTCGAGAAAGTCCCGCTTCTCTTCGACCACGACCACCGTTTCGAGACCGTCGGCGAACTCGCGAAAGAACTCGCTGTCGGAAGGGCAATGCAGTCCGACCTTGGCCAGCCGGATGCCGCTCGCTTCGAGCGCTCGCGCGTCGAGTCCGAGATCCTCGAGGGCCTGCATGGTGTCCGCCCAACTCTTGCCCGCGCTGAGAATTCCGATCCGGTCGCCCGGTGACGATCGCACGATCCGGTTGAGCCCGTTCGCCCGCGAGTAGGCCAGCACAGCGGCATGGCGCTCGTCATAAAGGCGCCGTTCCGTCTCCACATTGGTGACCGGGAAGAAGCGGTGATTGGCGAGCTTGGCGAAAGGCTTGCCTGCGATCTGCAGATCCGGCGTTCGAGTCGTGATCCCTGCAGGGTGCAATTGCACCACCTCGCCCCCGTCACATAGCGTGCCAACGAGCTTCAGGGCCACCCAGCAGCCGGAGTACCGCGACAGCGCCGCAGCATGCAGGCCGTAGTCAAGAAACTCCTGCACGCAGGATGGATACAGCACCGGCATGCCGTGGTGCTCGAAGGAAAAATCCTGCTGGTAAGGCACCGTGGAGCTCTTTGCCTCGTGGTCCTCACCGCTCAGAATGACGGCGGCCCCATGACGGCTCGTACCCGCGAAGTTCGCATGCTTGAGAACGTCTCCGGAACGATCCAGCCCTGGGCCCTTTCCGTACCAGTAGCCCACCACCCCGTCTATGTCCGGGTGTGGGTGCTCGTCCAGCATCTGCGTGCCGCTCAGCATGGAGACGGCAAACTCTTCGTTCTGCGCAGGCTGATGCGTGATTCCATGCGCATCGAGGGTTCGCCGCGCCTGGCGCAATGCGATGTCGATACTTCCTAAAGGGGAGCCGGGATAACCAGTGACGAAGGCCTTGGTGCGCAGGCCGGCTGCAGCGTCGGAGCGCATCTGCTCCACCATCATGCGGATCAGCGCGTGATTCCCGTTCAGGAATGCGACCGGCGTATCCGTTTCGAAGCGAGCATCGAGGCTGCGCGTCACGGATTCACTCCGAAGGTGAAGTCCGCATACGAATCGGCGTTGCCGCCCGGAATCCCCAGGATCTGCATGTGTTGTCTCCGGCTGCCGGGTGGCTGATGCCCGTGCTCTTGCTGTCAAGGATCCGTAGGATTGACCGGCACGGAGATTTAGGCAATAAACACCGCCTTAATTTCATTATTTGCTCTGTAAATGTCCACGCGCTTCGACCTGAACCTTCTGCGTGTGCTGGTTGCCCTTCATCGATGGCGCAGCGTTTCCAAGGCATCGGCGGACTTGGGGCTCAGCCAACCGGCAACGAGCCTTGCCCTTGGCCGGCTCCGCAAGAGCCTCGGAGACCCTCTGTTCGTGCGATCCCCTTCGGGAATGCTGCCGACGCCCAGGTGCACGGAGGTCGTTGAATGCGCGGTCGCGGCGCTTTCGGGCATCGACGAGACAGTTCTTCACCGAAAGACGTTCGATCCAGCCACTTCCAGGCGCGACTTCGTCGTCACCATGGCGGACGTCGGTGAACTGCACTTCGCGCCGCCGCTGATGGCCTACCTCGAGCGCGAGGCACCTCTTTGCAACCTGCGATGCGAGACGTTCCCGAGGCAGGACATCGAAGCTGCACTCGAGGAAGGTCGCTGCGACCTGGCCCTCGGCTTCTTCCCGAATCTGCACCGGCCGGCGCTCTATGCGCAAACGCTTTTCATGCACACACTCGTTTGCCTGGTACGTGCCAACCATCCGGAAGTCAAGTCGTCGCGCATCGGCATGAAAAAATTTCTGCAGCTGTCGCACGCCGTGGTGACGCCGCTGGGCCGCAGCGGCGAGTTGTTTGAAACCAAGCTCAAGGAAATGGGGCTCCAGCGGCGGGTTCAGCTCGCGTCCGTTCATTTCCTCACGGTGCCCGCGATCATTGCGACAACAGACATGATCGTGACGGTACCTCGGTCGATTGCGGACTACTACACGCGCCTGGAGAACCTCCGCATCGTTGAACCACCCATCAAGATCAAGCCGTACGCGGTCAAGCAGTTCTGGCATCCCAGGTTCAATGCGGATCCCGCCATCCGGTGGCTGCGTGAATCTGTTGTTCGTCTTTTCGGAACACCGACCGACACTGCCCTACCCTCGAAGCGGACCCCGTGATCGCCGCGGGCTGCTGTCGGCGTCCCCCGCAGCGGGACATACGCGTGGGCAGATCCAGAAGAACATGCCCCCCTCACACCGAGGTAGCAGAGTCATGCAGAGCGTCGTGATACTCGGAGCCGGACACGCCGGCTTCCAATGCGCAGCCGCCTTGCGACAGCAGGGTTTCGCGGGCCGCGTGTCCCTTGTTTCCGAGGAACGCGGGTTGCCCTATCAGCGTCCGCCTCTCTCAAAGGCCTACCTGCTCGGCAAGGTATGCGCCGCCGATCTCGTCTTTCGGGCAGAGGCCTTCTTCAGCGAGCACCGCGTCACTCTGGTCTCGGGTGTGGCAGAGCGGATCGACCGTGGTACACGGCAGGTCAAAATCGGTAACGGAGAGCCCCTGCCCTACGATCACCTGGTCATTGCGACCGGCTCGCGACCCCGGTCGTTGCCGGTCCCAGGCGCGCAGCTTGCCGGTGTGCTGCCCCTGCAAACACTGGGTGATGCCGATCGGCTCCTCGCGGCGCTTGCGGGCTGCAGGAGTATCGCCGTGATTGGCGCGGGCTTCATCGGCCTCGAATTTGCTGCTTCAGCGCGGCTGCTCGGCCACGAGGTCACAGTCGTGGATATCGCCGATCGTCCGATGGCCCGAGTGTTGTCTCCGGAGTGCGCCCTTGCATTTGGCGACGCGCATCGCGCGCTTGGCACGAAGCTGCTGTTGCAGACCGGCGTGGAACGGCTCGAGGGAGAAGGTGGAAAAGTCGCCGCGGTCGTCACGACGAGTGGCGAGCGAATTCCGGCCGACATCGTGCTGGTCGGTATTGGTGCGACTCCTCGGGTCGAGCTCGCGAAAGAAGCAGGCCTTGCGGTCGACAATGGAATTGTCGTGGACGCCATGTTGCGCACCGCGGATCCGCAAGTGTCCGCCATCGGCGACGTCGCATCATTCCCGAGGCGCGATGGTGGCCCGCGGGTTCGACTCGAATCGGTCCAGAACGCAACCGATCAGGCGCGCGCGGTGGCGGCTCGCCTCGCGGGACATGCCGCGGTCCCGTACGAAGCAGTGCCGTGGTTCTGGAGCGATCAAGGGAACCTGAAGCTTCAGATCGCCGGGCTGCGCGGCGACGCTGACGAACGTGTGCTGACCGGCGATGTAGCCGCCGGACATTTCTCCGTTCTCTGTATTTCGGACGGCGTGCTGTGCGCGGTCGAATCAGTAAATCGGCCGGCGGACCACATGCTTGCGCGCAGGCTTCTCGCCAAGCACACTCGCGTGCTGCCGGCTCAGGCACGCGAGCCCGGATTCACGCTCAAGATGCTTTGAGCCTCGGCATCGGGAGCCTTTAGTCGATCAATGTTGAAGCCTCGTAGAAGGACTGCGCAATTCAAGGGGAAGAACACCGCAGATCTCCGCGCTCGAAGAGCAGCTGCCGAATGTCCTTCTTGACGATCTTCCCGTAGCCCGACTTCGGCAGCGTGTCCCAGAAGAACACATGGCGTGGCCACCGGTAGCGCGCACAACGGCTTTCGAGATGCGCCAGGAGCGCGTCGCCATCGAACTGCGCGCCTTCACGCCGGACCACCACCGCAACACCGACTTCGCCCCATTTCGGGTCCGGCACGCCCAGGACCGCTACTTCTGCCACGCCGGGATGCGTGAGCAACACCTCCTCCACTTCACGCGGATAGACGTTCGAACCTCCCGAGATGTACATGTCGGACTCGCGGCCGGTGATGTACAGCAAGCCGCGCCCGTCCAGCTTCCCCAGGTCGCCGGTGTGGAACCATCCGCCGCGAAGCGCCTTCGCCGTAGCATCGGGATTGTCGTGATAACCGGAGAACACCGCGGGTCCACGCACGCAGATCTCCCCCACTTCACCCATCGCCACCGGCCTGAGCTCGGCGTCGAGAATGGCCACTTCCATCCCGGTGCGAGGCCGGCCGCACGAGCCGATGTTCGCGTTCGGATCGTCATCGTCGGCCGAATGCATTTCGGGGGTCAGCACGGTGATGTTGCCAGTGACCTCGCCCAGCCCGAAATACTGCACCAGCACCTTGCCCAGCTTCTGCACGGCGAGCTTCTGATCCGCGCGGTACATCGGCGCTCCCGCGTAGATCACGTACCGCAGGCTGGAGTGGTCATATCGGTCTACCGCGGGATGCTCCACGAGCATCTTGACGATGGTCGGCACCGTGAACACGTTGGTCACGCGATGCCTCTGCACCGCTTGCCAGAACATCTCCGGGTCCAGCTTCTCGCCGGGCAACAGCACGGCCGCTGCCCCACGAGCGACGTTCAGCAAGGCGTGAATGCCCGCGCCATGCGACAGCGGCGCCACCACGATGGAGCAATCACGCTCGCTCGTTCCGGGGATGAGATCGGCAAGGTGATTCGTCACCACGAAGGCCATCTGGCCATGCGTGAGCACGCCGGCCTTCGGGCGGCCAGTCGTACCGGAGGTGTAGAAGAACCAGAGCGGATCGTCGTACGCGACCGTTTCGTGTGCGCCTTCCGCCCCCAGGTGGTTGCGAACGAGCTCTTCGTAGCCGTGCTCGCCGGTCCGCGGCTCGCCGATGGTGATGACATGCTGCAGCGCTGTAGCTTCTGCGCGCACCGCGTCGACGTGGCCGGCGAACACGTCCTCCGCGATCATCGCCGTCGCGCCGCTGGAGGCACCCAGGTAGGCGACCTCGGGCGGCGTGAGGCGGAAGTTCGTCGGCACCCAGACGCAACCGAGGCGGAACGCCACCCAGCAGCTCTCGAACAACTGCAAATTGTTGCGCGACTGGACCAGGATGCGATCACCCTTGCAAAGGCCAAGTGCGCGCAGAGCGTCCGCCATCGCGGCCACGCGCTGCTCGACTTCGGCCCAGGTCCAGGTCCGTTCCCCCCGGATCAATGCGGGACGGTCGGGGAACAGGCGGGCGGTCTGCGTGAGCAACTGCCCGAGATTCATCACCTGTGCAGCGTTCACGCAGACTCCAGGATGCTCAGGTAGCTGGCGACAGCGGAGCCGCCCATGTTGAACACGGCGCCCACGCTCGCATTGGGCACCTGCATGCCTCCCGCCGTACCCGACAGCTGCATCGCCGCCATGACGTGCTGCGAGACGCCAGTGGCGCCGATGGGATGCCCCTTGGACTTGAGCCCGCCCGAGGGGTTGACCGGCAGCTTGCCGTCCTTGCGCGTGACGCCATCCAGGATGACGCGTGCACCCTGCCCGTGAGGCGCGAGGCCCATCGCCTCGTACTCCAGCATTTCCGCGATCGTGAAGCAGTCGTGCGTCTCGACAAACGACAGCTCTGCCAGGCCAGCTTGCGCGGAAGCAAGTCCCTTTTGCCAAGCCAGCGCTGCGCCTTCGAAGCGCGTCGGGTCCCGCCGCGACATTGGCAGGAAGTCGTTGACGTGCGTGCGCGAGCGCCAGCGAACGGGCGCGACCTTGGCACCGCGCAACGGCTCGTTCGACAGCACCAGGGCAGCGGCGCCATCGGAGACGAGTGAGCAATCCGAGCGCTTGAGAGGACCCGACACAAACGGATTTTTCTCCGATGGGGTGCGACAGAAGTCGAATCCGAAGTCGCGCCGCATGTGCGCGTAAGGGTTGTGCATGCCGTTGCTGTGGTTCTTGGCCGAGATCGCCGCCAGCGCATCGGACTGATCTCCAAAGCGCTCGAAGTACTTGCTGGCGATGCCCCCAAAGATCCCTGCGAAGCCTGCGGGATCCGTGCCTTCTTCCTTCACGTAGGAGCACTTGATCAACGTCGCCGCCACCTGCGGCGTGCTGAGCTCGTTCATTTTCTCCATGCCAATCACCAGCGTGCGCTTCATGCGCCCCGCTGCCATCGCGTCGAGTGCAGCCCAAATCGCCGCGGAGCCGGTGGCGCAGGCGTTCTCGGCCCGCACTGCCGGCGTGTGGCGGAACTCGGGCATGGCCACCGCTGGAAGGGACGCCGTGAAGTCCTGGCCGACGAAGCCAGCGTTGAAGTGCCCAACGAAGATGCCGTCGATGTCCTTGGGCTCCAGGCCCGCGCTGTCGAGGGCGGGCTGCACCGCGTCACGGATCATCTGCTCCAAGTCCAGCTTGTCGAGTTTGCCGAAAGGCGTGTGGCCCCAGCCGACGATGTATGCGTTGCTCATGGTGGTCCTCTGTGTGAGAAAGAGTGGGGAATCAAGTGGCTTACAGCAGCTTGCGATCGACGAGCCAATCTCGGATCAGCGCAGTGGCCTCTTTCAGCCGCTCGGGCTGCCCGGCGTAGTAGTGAGTAGCGCCCTTGACAATGCGGAAGGTCTTGTCAGCAGATGCGGCGGCTTCAAACAGCATGGTCGGATGCGTCTGCGGCACCGCGTCGTCCGCACTGTTCTCGATCACCAGCAGGGGCGCCTGCATGCGCCTCGCGTTCTCCAGGCCGTTGCCGCAGGAGTCGTCGAGCGACCATTGCGAAAGCCACGAGCGCAAGGTGGTGAAACGCGCCAGACCGACAGGCCCGGTGTTCACCGTCTCGGGATTGCCCATGTAGCACCAGCGCGGCTTGCGGTCGTTCGGGTCGAGCGAAGGATCGAGAAACCGCGGATCGGCCAAGGTGCGGTGGACGATGAACGGCCGCTCCATCTCGCCGGTGTTGCGTTCCTTCAATTCCTGCAGCTTGCCCTTTGCCCAGGACGTGATGCGCCGCATCCGGGCAAGCTGCGCCGCGCGGTAGCGGACCACGTACGCCTGCGAGTACGGCGGCTGGTTGGGGTTGCGGGGGTCATAGATGTCGAGTTCGACATCGCGATCGTCCGGATTCGCTTCGTCACGAACCGAGGGATCGATCGCCTCCGCCAGCAGATGCGCGCGCGACAAGTGCGCGGCCTGGTAGATGATGGCGTCCGCCGGGATGAGGCCAGCATCCTTCACATTGACAGGATCGCCAGCGGGCGTGTGCGTCACGCTGGGGTTCTCGGCTTCCGCCTGGTAGCTCACGGCGAGCGCGCCGCCGCCGCTCCACCCAACGAGGACCACGTACTTGTAGCCCCACACTTCCTTCGCGTGGCGGATGTAGGCGCCCAGATCCAGCAGCACCTTTTCCATGATCAGGGCCGCGTCGTTGCGCTGATAACGGCTGCCCGCACACAGCACGTGCGCGCCCGTTGCCGCCATGGCACGAGGCACCGGCAGCAACTGCAGCGTGGATGCCGGGTGCATGAACACCATGAGCGTGTCCGAGGCGTGTCCTTGCGGCCGGAAGCGGATTCCTTCCAGGTTCACAGCCCCCTGGTTGCCGGCGAAACCGTACGTCTCGGTGAAGGTGGCGCGCTCCTCGTACTGGAGGTGCACCCACTCGGTCTGGATGTCGAAGGCTTGAGTCATGGGCTCACTCTAGGGGCGAGCCGGCGACCCTGCAGTCCCCCACGAGGGGACAGACACCGTGCGCACCCGGCCGGACAGTCATGCCACGATGCCGCAAGCCCCGAATCGCTCTGAATTCGTCGCCCGCTACTTTGTCGAGAGTCCGGAGTCGCTACCAAAGGCGGCGGAGATCATCGCTGGCGAGCAGTCCTCCGGCACCTTCCTGGAGCTGCCGGGAGAGACCGACGAGCTGAAGGGGCGCGCGCGAGAGTCCTGCGAATCACGCCCCAGGAAGTCGCGTTCCAACCGTCGCTGAACAGTGCGCTGGTGAACCGGCGCGGCCATGCCGGTCCGTACCACCGCGGCGAAGTCGAGATCGCTTTTCCGGTGGATAACGTCGGCGCCAACCTGCCGACGCTGCTCGCCACCGTGGCGGGCAATTTGTACGAGCTGGGCGAGCTCACGGGTGGCCGCCTGCTTGATGTCGATCTGCCGCCAACGTGGGCAGAGCGTTTCCCAGGCCCGCAGTTCGGCGTGGCCGGCACCCGTGCCCGGACGGGGGTGTACGGTCGACCCGTCATCGGAACCATCATCAAGCCCAGCATCGGCCTGAGTGCGCAGTAAACCGCAGCGCTCGTGGACACGCTGCTGGCCGGCGGCATCGACTTCCTCAAGGACGACGAGCTCACTGCCGACCCTGTGCACGCGCCATTCGACGAGCGGCTGGCCGCAGTGATGCCCGTGCTGCACCGCCACGCGGATCGCCTGGGCCGCATGCCGATGTACGCCATCAACATAACCGGTACGGTGGACGAGATGCGCAGGCGCCATGACCAGGTGCAGCGCGCGGGTGGCAGCTGCGTGATCTGAGCGCCCAGGTAGCGAGGCTGGTTCAGAGGGAAGTCGGGATCGGGCTCGCGCAAGCATGCCTCCTTGCCGGGAGCACCCGGATCCAGGTAACGCCACTCGTCGAACAGGTTCGCACCGAATCCCGTCCGCCGGATCGACTTCATGAATTGCTTCGGCAATATGGCGTCAGCGTCCACGTTGGCGCGATCGAGGGGGACGATCACGGAGCGCACCGTCATGAAGGCTTGCATAACCAGGCGCCAGCACGTCCCTTTCGCTTGCCTTGCGCGTGTCGAAGATCGACAAGGCTAAGCCGACACGAGCTGAACAGGCCCGCAGGTGTCGATACCAAACACCACAATCAGCGTGTTAGGCTCCTTTCCTTCGAGGCATGGAAGTACAGGAGTCCGGGGAATGAAAGGCGAGCACGAACGTGTGGCCGACCGCGACGCCGATGTCGAAAGCGGCGGTGTGCAAGCAGTCGATACTGCCCTGCGAGTGCTCACCGCCTTGGTGGAAATGGGCCCCCCGCTCATGCTCAAGACCGTGGCGGAGCGTGCAGAGATGCCGCCCCCACAGGCACATCGCTACCTGGTGAGTTTCTGCCGCGGCGGCCTGGCGGAGCGCGACCCTGCTTCTGGTGGATACCGGCTCGGGCCGCTTGCGGTGCGTCTGGGTCTCGCGGCGATCCGGCACTTGCATGTGGTGAACGTCGGAGCGCAGGCTCTCGGGGAGTTGCGCGACGAGGTGGGCTACACCACCGGCCTCGCGATCTGGGGCGCCGCCGGCCCTACCTTCGTCCGCGTCGAGGAGAGCAGCGACGCCTTGATCGTCAGCGGCCGTCCCGGTTCCGTCATGCCGCTCCTGTCGTCTTCGACCGGCCGCGTGTTCGGAGCGTACATGCCGCGCAGCATCACGGAGCCCTTCTTGCGCAGGGAACTGGCCGGCGAACGCCATCCCGGCGCCAGCCCATCCACGATTCCGCGCCTGACGAAGGAACAGATGGAAGCCCTCTTCCAGCATGTGCGGGAGCAGGGCTTGGCACAGGTGCGCGGAGACCTCAACCCCGGCCTGCACGGCCTGTCCGCGCCTGTGTTCGACCATGCCGGTGGCATTGCGGGGGTGATCACCGTGATGGGGCCGGCGGGGGTCATCGACGTTGAACTGGCGGGACCCATCGCACAAGCATTGCGAGCGAAGGCAAGGCAGGTCTCCCGGCGCATGGGCGCCTCCTGAAAGAAGCGCAGTGTCTACGGGTCTTGTGGGCTGAGCCGATCGGCCCGAGGGTAATCCCCATAGGGGTTGGATTACGTTGAGAGTAATATGATTACTCTGTCGAGAACGTCAGCGACCTTTGCGAATCTGCCGGGTCTCGCCGCTAGGCCCTTCAGGAGACAAGCGATGACCACGATGACCCTTCGCCAGGAAACGGCCTGTATGTCCATGCGTGACGCGGCCCTCCCCGCTCTGGTAGATACCATCGGTGAAGACAGATTTGGTCCCGCGCTTGCCCGCTTCTTGAATGAACTCTGCGGCGCTGATCACTTCGCGGCATTCCGCTTGCAGCAGAACGAACTGCGCGAAGTCGCGGCCTGCTGCGTCGAGCCGGAGCGAACGGCGCGGGACCGGGTCGAAACCTATGTCAACCAAGGCTGGTGGAAACGCGACCCGGCGATGGCTGAAGCGCAGCGCTGCGTGCACGCAGCCCGCCCCAGCATCATCCACATGGATTTCACCGCGGACGGCTACGCCGCGCTGCGTCCCAGCGTATTTCCCAACGTCCGAGACCGCTTGCTGCTCTGTGGCCGCACCATGAACGCGGACTTCGGCCTGAGCATCGTGCGCGCGGACCCAAATGCCCCGTTTGCCGACGGTGCAATCGAGCAGGTTGCTCACTCCGCCGAATTCCTGATGGCCGTGCTAGCCAAGCATGCAGACATCCGGCGCACGCGCCCCAACGTGGCGCAAGCGCTCACGGCGCTCGATGAGATCGAGCACTGCATCGATGCCACGAAAGCGCTGCCCAGGCGCGAAGCCGAGGTCGCCTCGCGCATCCTGTATGGCATGTCCTCCGTCGGCATCGCACTGGATTTATCGGTCAGTGAAGAGACTGTGAAGACCTATCGCAAGCGCGCCTATCACCGTCTTGCGATCGGCAGCGAACGCGAACTGCTCACGTGGTACCTGGCGCACTGGAGCGAGTGGCGCGGGCACCGTTTTGAGCTCGCCGCTTCCGGCGCCTTGCACTGACCTGCCCCCCCTCCAGGGGGGCCGACCTGCGCGCGCGGCGAGGTGCCAATTGCCAATGGCAAGGCAAACCATGCCGTACCCCGCCCTCAAGATCATCCTGGAAGAACACGCGGCGCTGGCCTCCGTGCTTCATACCCTCCGCGCCGCCGCAAGATCCCGCATGGGCGACACCACGCCGGATTACCCAAGCTGACTGGCTCGAACTGGTCGGCATTCGCGCGCCAGCGCAGATGCTCCCGGCGTCAACGCTGGCAGCTCACCAGGCGCTGCTGCAATCCATCGTCGCCAGTCCGTCCCCTGGCCGCTTGAGACAGCGCGAACACGCCCTCGTGACCATCGTCCCGCCCGAGGGGGACTGACCGCACCGTCGATCGGAACTAGGCTTCACCCATACCGGCACGAAGCCGGCGAAGGAGATTCCATGCGGCTTCTGTCCACCGACGCATCCTCGCAAGCGCAAGGTCCGATCACACCGGCGAGCGAACGTTTCAACCCCTTCGATCCGGACTATGTCCGCGATCCTTATCCGACGCTGAACGAGCTGCGAGAGAGCGAACCCGTGTTCTTTTCGCCGGAGATCGGCTCTTGGGTCGTCACGCGCTTCGAGACCGTGAAAGCCATCCTGCGCGACACGCAACGGTTCTCTGCCTTGATCGCTTCGGATCCGCTGACGCCGCTGTGTCCGCATGCGCGCAACATCATCACCGAATCAGGTTTCGACGTGCCGCCGATGCTGGTCAACAACGATCCGCCATCGCACACAAAATATCGGGCCTTCTTCGGCGCCCCGCTGACGCGAGAGCGCTTGCAGTCACTCAAGCCGTTTACGGAAAGCACCGTCGACGCCTACAGCGACCGCATGCTCGCCGGCTCACAGCCCGCCGACCTGGTGGCTGGCCTGACCTGGGATGTGCCCGCCCTGGTGCTGTTCCAGTTGCTGGGGGTGCCTGCCGAGGATGTGGCGCGTGTCAAGGAATGGGCTTCCAGCCGTGTGGTGATGACATGGGGGCGGCCTACGGAGGCCGAACAGGTAGAGCTCTCCACGGGCACTGTCGCCTACTACCGCTACGCCCTCGACCTCGTGCGCAAGAAGGCCGACGCACCTCAGGACGACTACATCAGCGACCTGCTGCGTGCCCATAAGGAAGGCAGCGAGGTGACGATGCACGAGATCGCCGCCACCGCCTTCAACCTGCTGTTCGCGGGACACGAGACGACTTCGAGCGCCACAGCCAACATGTTCAAGGCCGTCCTGGCCGACCGCAAGCTTTGGAAGGCCATCTGCGCAGGCGAGCAGCCGCTCGCCCCCGTCATCGAGGAGTCGCTCCGAATTGATCCGCCCGTGCAGGCATGGCGCCGCCAGGCCAAGGAAGATGTTGTGCTCGACGGCGTCGCGGTCCCTGCGGGAAGTCGCATCCTGATGGAATTCGCCGCGGCCAATCACGATCCCCAGCAGTTTCCGGAACCCGACGCTTTCACTCCCGGCCGTCGCAATGTGCTGCAGCAGGTGGCATTCGGCGCCGGTACCCACTTCTGTCTTGGCGCGCCACTCGCACGCTTGGAGATGGAAGTGATGCTGAGACGTGTCGCTGCCCGCATGCCGGAGTTGGCGCTGGTGCCCGAGCAGTCGTTCCCATACACCCCGAACACCTCCTTTCGCGCGCTGCAGCGCCTGCTGGTGACCTGGTAGCGCCCTGCGGGCGGCCCAGGCATCCGAGTTGCGCGCCGTCAGAAATCACCGCTCGCGAGGCTCGGTCATACAACGAACCCAATCATCCCGAAAGAGATCATGCAGATCACACGACGTCATTTCGCTATCGGCACTGCGGCATCGGCCATCGCACCGGCCTGGGCCCAGAACTACCCTTCGAAGCCGGTCACGGTGGTCGTCGGCTACGGAGCTGGCGGCGGCGTCGATGTGGTCATGCGAAATTTGGCGCCAGGACTGGGACAGCGGCTAGGCCAGTCGGTGATTGTTGAAAACCGACCCGGGGCCAGCGGCATCCTTGCCGCGAATTACGTTGCCAAGGCCGCTGCCGACGGCCATACCTTGTTCGGAACCGACGGAGGAGCCCTCACCCTCAACGGTGCACTGTTCTCCAAGCTGCCGTATGACCCTGCGGCGGATTTCGCGCTCGTTTCGATGGTCATCCGTGCGCCGATCCTGATCGTCGCGCATCCGGAGGCTCCGTTCTCCGACTTGCGCGGCCTGATCAGCCAGGCCAAGCGCGAACAAGGCGGCATCGCGTACGCCTCACCGGGTAGCGGCACCTACCACCAGCTGTCCATGGAGTTGCTCAAGCGGCGCGCCGGGTTCGAAGCCAGGGCCATCCAATACAAGGGCGCCGGTCCGGCCGTGCAGGATGTGATGAGCGGCCAGGTCCCGATCGGGGCTATCGATTCGATCGTCGCGATGCAGCAGGTTCTCGGAGGGAAGCTGAAGGCGCTCGTGGTTTTGGCTCCCAAGCGGATCGCGCAACTGCCTAACGTCCCCACGGCTGCAGAAGCCGGTGTCGAAGGTGTGGAGGCCTCCCCTTGGGTGGGCGTTGCCGCTCCACGCGGGACGCCAGCGAACATCATTTCGCGCCTGAGTTCCACCATTCGCGAAGTTGTCACGAGCCCCGAGATCTCGAAGAGATTCACCGACCTTGGGATGGAGCCATTCGCGACGACACCGGAGCAGTTCAGCTCATTCGTGAAACAGGAGATCGCCCGCTGGCATCCCCTTATCAAGGAATTGAACATCCGGCTCGACTGAGCTTGGTCGTCGTGAGACCGCTGCGCTGCTCGTTATCCATATACCCACAGGAGACAACATGAAAATCACTCGGCGGCATTTCACCATCGGGGCCGCGGCAGCGGCTACCCAACCCACCTGGGCGCAGACCTATCCGTCCAAGCCAATCACCATCGTCGTCGGCTTTGCGGCTGGCGGTGGCATCGATGTGGTGATGCGCAATCTGGCACCGGGCCTCTCGCAGCGACTCGGGCAGCCTGTAGTGATCGAGAACCGTCCAGGTGCGGGTGGCATGCTTGCCGCGAGCTACGTTGCCAAGGCTGCTCCGGACGGCTACACGCTGTTACCCGGCGACGGTGCGACGCTCGCGTTGAATGGAGCTCTTTTCTCGAAGCTGCCCTACGACCCGGTCGCGGACTTCACCCCCATCTCGTTGATCATCCGCGCGCCCCTCCTCATAGTGGCGCACCCGCAAGCTCCCTATTCCGATTTGCGCGGGCTCATTGACTACGCCAAACGTCAGCCCGGTGGTGTTTCGTATGCATCCCCGGGCAATGGGACTATCCACCAGTTGGGAATGGAGCTGCTCAGGCAGCGCGCCGGGTTTCCCGTTACGCCGATCCAGTACAAGGGTGCCGGCGCCGCCATTCAGGACATCCTTAGCGGGCAGGTGCCCGTTGGGCCGATCGATACGATCGTCGCGTTGCCGCACGTGAACGCCGGCAAGCTTAAGGCGCTGGCGGTCCTCGAACCAAAACGCATTCCTCAGTTACCAAACGTGCCTACTGGCGCTGAGGCCGGTGTCCAAGGGGTGGAGGTGTACCCCTGGATCGGCCTTTCGGCTCCAAAGGGAACGCCGGCCACCATCATTGCTCGCCTGAGCTCCGACCTGCGCGAAGTGCTCACGAGTCCCGAAATTACCAGGAAGTTCACCGATCTGGGGATGGAGCCGTTCGCGACAACGCCGGAGCAGTTCGATACGTTCGTGAAGAAAGAGATCGCACGCTGGCATCCCCTGATCAAGGAACTGAACATCCGCCTCGACTGAAACCCGCTACCAGGACCCTCATGAAATCTTTTATCGCTACGACGAATGGGCTTCGGCTCGTGGACACACCGCGCCCTGTCCCCAAACCCACCGAAGTCCTCGTGCGCACGAGAGCGGTCGGCGTGAATCGCATCGACCTTCACTCGCTCGCGAATGCCGCCGACCAGGTCATCGGCATGGAATGGTCCGGCGAAGTGGTCGAGGTCGGTGCCGAGTGTCAGGGATTCAGCGTGGGTGATCGCGTGATGGGCACCGGGCCCGCCGCCTATGCTGAATACGTGGTGACGGACTACGGCCGCGCGGTGCCGATCCCCAAGGCGGAAGTCGACTGGGCATCAGCGGCGTCGGCCATGCTCGGGCTGCAGACGATGCACGATGCCCTTGTCACCCGCGGGAGGCTCCGTCCCGGGCATGCCGTCCTCATGCAGGGCGCCGCTTCCGTGATGGGGTTGATCGGCCTTCAGATCGCCAAGGCACTCGGCGCCGGCGTCATCCTCGGCACCTCCGGAAATGCGGAGCGCCGCGGCAGACTCAAGGAGTTCGGGTGCGATGTCGCGATCGACAGCAGTCAGGAGGGATGGTCGCGCGAGGTCCTGGACGCCACCAGCGGCAAGGGAGCGGACATCGTCGTGGACAACGTCTCCGGAGCTGCTTTTAACCAGTGCATGGCCGCGGCGGCGCTTGAGGGCCGTCTCGTCAACGTCGGCCGCCTCGGTGGAGCGACCGCAGCATTCGACTTCAACCTGCATGCACTTCGTCGGCTCGAGTACATCGGGGTCACGTTCCGCACTCGCACCGTGGAACAGGTGCGAACCCTGAATTCACTCATGCTCGCAGACCTCCGGCAGATGTTGGCCGATGGCGGTCCGCGGGTGCCGATCGCCGGCCGGTTTGCCTTCGACCGGGCCACGGAGGCCCTCGACACGATGCGACGCAGCGAGCACTTCGGCAAGCTGGTGCTGGAGCTTTGATGGATCGGGGGAAGGCGCTTCTGCAAGCCGCCGAGATTCTCTGGAGTGAATGGCAGCAGGGATCGGTGATCCCATCCTTGCCTGATGATTGCCGCCCCAGCACGCGTGCCGAGGGGTACCAGGTCCAGGCGGCGATCGAGGCGCGCTCGGCGGGCCCGCTCTTTGGCTGGAAGATCGCCGCGACAAGTCCTGCAGGTCAACGCCACATCAACGTGGCCGGGCCGATCGCGGGCCGTCTGCTGCGCGAGCGCGTGCACGCCTCCGGATCGCAGCTGTCGCTTGCGCACAACCGCATGGCAGTCGCCGAGCCTGAGTTCGCCTTCCGCATGCGTCGCGACATCCCCCCCAGGAAGCTGCCCTATTCCGCCGGCGAAGTCCTGGCAGCAACGGCTAGCCTGCATCCGGCGATCGAGGTGCCGGACTCGCGCTTTGCCGACTTCACCGCCGTGGGAGAGGCGCAACTCCTCGCAGACAATGCGTGCGCCCACGATTTCATCCTTGGCGATGCATCGCCGCACGACTGGCGGACCATCGATCTTTCGCAGCACCGCGTCCGGGGACAAGTCTCCGGCGAGTCACGCAGCTATGCGCGCGAGGGCAGCGGCGCGGCCGTGCTCGGCAATCCGATCGACGCACTCGTCTGGCTCGTCAACGAACTGTCCTCACTGGGGATCACGTTGCATGCGGATCAAGTGGTGACGACGGGAGCATGCACCCCTCCACTCGAGGTCCTCCCCGGGGACCAGGTCGTCGCCGACTTCGGCCAGCTCGGGACGGTGTCGGTGACCTTCGCCGATCAGCTATTCGGAACAAATGGAGAGATTAGATGACAGCAGGCAAGGGCTACCTGTTCGCGGAGCTGGACGTGGTCGACGCAGCACACTTTTACAACGAGTACATGCCGCGCGTGCACCCCGTCCTGAAGAAATACGGTGCGACCTTCCTGGCCGGCAGCGACGCTCCGATCGTCAAGGAAGGTGGCAGGAGCGTCAAGCGGGTCGTACTGCTGGAATTCGAGTCCTTGCACCGCGCCGAAGAGTTCTATCACTCCGAGGACTACCAGGCCGTCATCGGCTACCGGTTCGACTCGGCACGGTCGCATCTCTACATCTTCGAAGGATTGGGAGCGCAGCCAGGCTAGTGTGCTGTCCCGTTAATTCATAGGCACAAAAACTGCATGGGATGAGGCATCCTTGGAGATGCCCCATGCCCAACGCATACACGCGAACGACGACCATTCGCCTCACTGAAGGCGAGCGAGCGGAATTGGCCTCGATGGCCAGATCGCGATCGCTGCCGGCCGCATTGGCGTTGCGTGCGCGGATCGTGTTGGCCTGTGAAGGCGAAGACAGGGCCAGCACCGATGTAGCGCAAGCGTTGGGGATTAATCGAGCGACGGTGACGAAGTGGCGCGGCGCTATGCGCGCGATCGCCTGCCTGGGCTGTATGACGAGCTGCGCCCTGGCCGCCCGCGCACGGTAGGCGACGAGCGGGTTGCCGAGTTGATCAACAAGACGTTGCACACGAAGCCGGGCGACGGCTCTACGCACTGGAGCACGCGCACATTGGCGGGCGAAACAGGCATCAGCAAGAGCACCGTTGCGCGCTACCTGCAAGCCTTCCAGCTCAAGCCGCATCGAGTAGAGAGCTTCAAGCTGTCCACCGATCCGTTGTTCATCGAGAAGCTACGCGACGTGGTGGGGTTGTATCTGAATCCACCCGAGAACGCTCTAGTGCTGTGCGTGGACGAGAAGAGCCAGTGCCAGGCGCTGGAGCGCACCCAACCGATGCTGCCGATGGGACTGGGCTACGTGGAAGGTGTCACCCATGACTACGTGCGTCATGGCACCACCACGCTTTTTGCAGCGCTGAACGTGCTCAATGGGGCGGTGCTGGCCAGCTGCAAGCCACGCCACCGCCATCAAGAGTTTCTGGCCTTCCTGCGCGAAATCGACAAGGCCGTGCCGCAAGATCTAGACGTGCATTGCGTCGTGGATAACTACGCGAGCCACAAGCATCCGAAGGTGCGCGCATGGCTGGCACAGCGCCCGCGCTGGCACATGCACTTTGTTCCGACCTATTCCAGCTGGCTCAATCAGGTCGAGCGCTTCTTCGCAATCATCACCGACAAGGCGATCCGGCGCGGCTCGTTCAACAGCGTCAAGGAATTGACCAAGAAGATCGACAGCTTCGTCAGCCAATACAACGAAAACTGCAAGCCGTTCACCTGGACCGCCACCGCCGATTCAATCCTTGAAAAACTCGCCCGCCTGTGCGGGCGAATTACTGGGACAGGACACTAGTGCGGCGCCACCGCCCGCTTCATGCAGGCTGGCGGCGCGATCCCCGGGAGTGCGCTTCCGGCGTCACCGCGAACCGCTCCGAATGCACCGTATTCCGGCAGAAGGCTCTCCATGCAGTTGAAGACGGCCTCGTACAACCCGATATCGATCATTTGGCCGCGACCCGATTGCTCGACGGAGCGCTTGTTGCGCGACTGAACTTGCCACCAGACGGAGGTGCCGTCCTTGAGCAGGCGTCACTTGCGAAGCGGGTCACCCGCACCTGGAGGTTCGATCTTGATCACTTCGGCGCCAAAATCGGCCAATGTCTTGGCTGCGAAGGGCCCCGCAATGAGTTGGCCCATTTCGAGAACTCCGAGGCCTGTGAGCGGGGTGGTAGGAGCAGTGGGGACAAGGCAGTCAATCGTGGTTGCGCTTCGGAGCCAATGTAAATGCTCGCCGCCTCAGCGTCAGTCCCCCCGGCGGGGGCGACTCATTGCAACAGACCGGGCGGGCGCGAGGGCAGCGCCGAAACGTCCCCGCAGAGGGGACTGACACCACGATGCACGTCAGGGACATTTCACCCATGCCCCGCGTCATCTACACCCATCCCACCGGCGAGCACAGAGAGGTTGAAGTGCCCGTTGGCCAGAACCTCATGCTGGGCGCCGCCGCCCATGGCATCGAAGGCATCGTCGGCGACTGCGGCGGCGCCATGAGCTGCGCCACCTGTCATGTCATCGTGGACGCGGCGTTCGCCGCGTTGCTGCCTGCGCCGGACGACACCGAGAGCCAGATGTTGGACTTCACGGCAGCGCCGCGCGAGGCGAACAGCCGTCTTTCCTGTCAGATCGTGATGAGCGACAGGCTTGACGGGATCGCCATCCGCATCGCCGACCCCCAAGTTTGAACCGCAATCATCCGGAGAATCATCATGCAAACCACAGCGCCCGAAGCAATCAGCGCCAAGCCCTCTGCGGCCCTGACGCCCAATCCCGGCCTGACGCCGATGATGTTGAATCATGCGGCCTGGGTGACGCCCGATGCGGCCGCGACGACTGACTTCTACACGCGCATCATGGGAATGGAGCTAGCGAGTACGGTCCTCGACGACAGCATCCCGTCCACCGGCGATGACATCCCCTACTTCCATATCTTCTTTCGCATGCAAGACGGCTCGACCCTGGCCTTTTTCGAAGCACCCGGCGTGCCGCCGCCGGCGAAGGCCAGCCATCCCGCTTACGACCTCTTCAACCACGTCGCCCTGCAAGCGAAGGACCGCGCCGAGGTACTGCGCTGGTACGAGTGGCTGAAATCGCAAGGCGTGGAGGTCATCGGCCCGACGGACCACAAGGGCATGATCCTGTCGATTTACTTCCACGACCCTGCGGGTGTTCGCCTGGAAATCACGACGCCCCTCGACAAAGAGTGGAACCGCCACACCGAGAAGGGTTACGCCGACCTGAAGCTGTGGGAAGACTGCAAGGCCAAGGCCAAGGCGGAGGGAAAAGATGTGCCCGGGGCCCTCGTCGAGATGATCAAGGACGTGCGTAAGCGCTACGGGGCGAAGGCCTGACTCAGACCTATGGCCGACACGATTGACGCTCTTCCGAAGCGCCCCGACCTCTCGCTGAGTGTGTCTGGGCGCCCCAATCCCGGTCTGACCCCGATGATGCTCAATCATGCGGCGTGGGTGACCCCCGACGCCGCGGCGACGGCCGAGTTCTACACCCGGATCATGGGGATGGACCTGGTCAGCACGGTGATCGAAGACACCAGTCCGTCCACCGGCCTGAAGATTCCCTACTTTCACCTCTTCTTCCGAATGGCGGACGGCTCGACCCTGGCATTCTTCGAAGCGCCGGGCGTACCGCCGCCGGCGAAGTCCTCGCACATCGCCTACGATGTTTTCACCCACGTAGCGCTGCAGGCTGCGGATCGCAGTGAAGTCATGAGGTGGTACGAATGGCTGAAATCCAATGGCCTGGACGTTCAGGGTCCCACGGACCACAAGGGTTTGATCCTGAGCATCTACTTCACGGACCCGGCCGGTCTTCGCATGGAGATCACGACGCCGCTGGACAAGAACTGGAACCGGCACGACGCCAAGGCAAGAGCTGATCTCGACTTGTGGGTGCAGACCAAGAGCAAGGCGGAGCAGGAGGGTCGTGACGTCGTGGAAGCGCTGACTGATCTTTGCGTGGAAGTGCGGAAGCGCTATGAGCGTGAGACCGGGAGCGCAGGACACGCAGTGTCAGCATAGCTCGCGCTCGAGGCGAGCATCGGGCGCCTTGGAAGCGATGGCCGTCAGGTGGCGGATGCAGCCTCGGCGGCCTCGGGTTGGTCGACAACTACCATGGACCTGCGCCAACGGAATGTTAGGATCATCCGGTGCGATTCGGCTGCAAACTGGCGACAAGTGATGCCGGAATCGGCGTCATTCTTTGCCCAAATTAACAGCTGGCTCGAGACCCCGCTTTTCCCGAGCGCCATCAGGCCGAGGACTTGTCGGCGCGCAGAACCGGCAGCATGTCCCCCGGATACCCAGGCGTCACGGCCAGGCTCTGAAGCAGGTGAATAGCCAAGGCCGGACAACGCCTCTACAATTTTCGCGATGCTCAATCTCCGCGCAGTCCTGCTGTGGCTCATGATGCTGGCAGTGCCCTTTCAGGGCTCTGCAGCCGCGGCCATGGCGTTTTGCGCCCCGTGGCCGGCGCCCTCGAAATCGAGCGTCGTTCACGATCACAGCCGGCACGACCACGGCTCAACGGATGCGGAGCACCATCATGCGGGTGCGCACATCGATGACAGCGCGGACCACCATGAGGCACCGGGCGCGCATGATGCTTCATCCGACGCCTCGCACACATGCGGCAACTGCGCTGCATGTCACTCGGTCGGCATGACGCCGACCCTCGAAACGCCCATCCTTCACGGGCTCCCTCAGGCCGATCTCGCTGAGCCTCCGCGCGCCATGGCGACTGTGTCGCCCGGCGTCCCCCACCGACCACCTCGCGCGTAACCGCGTCCAGCGCCAGGCAGTGCTGCTGCCGGCGATGGGACGCGCATGCACCGTCCGTGCCGTCACGCCTGTCGCAGGCTCGATGACGGCATGCCGCTCATGAACACCGCGAGGATTCCATGTTTACTTTCTTGCCGGCCCCTTGGCTGGCTGCCTTCGCCGCGCTGGCTGCGTTGCCGGCTGGCGCCCATGCCGGTCAGGCGCCCGTTGCCGGCGGCGCGGCCGAAACCAATACAGTGCCTTACTTCCGCTCGGCGATGGATGGCTACAAGCCTTTCACCGACGAAAAACCAACCGCCTGGAAGGAGGCCAACGACACCGTCCTTCAGCGCGGCGGCTGGCGCGCCTATGCCAAGGAAGGCACGGGCGAGGCCGGCCACCAGCCGACCGGCGCCGCCGATCCGCATGCCGGGCATTCGACGCCCATGCCGAAATCGGCACCGAAGGACAAGCCATGACGCGACCGCCATGCATGGCCCCGATCGCACTGGCCGCTGCGCTCCTCGCCGGTTGCGCCTCGGTCAGCATCGACGACACCCTCAAGGCGACGAACACCTCGGCCGCGCAGTTCACCGGGGGACAGCTGGAGCTGAGCCGGACGGATGAGCGGCGTGAGGCGCGTGCGGCACTCGCCCAGGAGCTTCTCGAGCAGCCCTTGTCGCAGGACAACGCCGTCCGTCTGGCGCTGGTGAACAGCCCCGCCCTCCAGGCATTGATCGCACAGAGCTGGACCGACGTGGCGAGGGCCCATCAAACCAGCCGGCTGCCGAATCCGATCTTTTCATTCGAGCGTCTGCGCCTGGGCCAGGAGCTGGAGGTGGGGCGCCTGCTGTCCTTCGGCCTGATCGATCTGATCCTGCTGCCGCAGCGACTGGCGATCTCGCGCAGCCAGACCGTTCAAGCCCAGGTGCAATTGAGCGGCGCAGTGGTGGATCAGGTCACGCTGGTGCGTCAAGCGTGGGTGCGGGCGCTGGCAGCGCGGCAATTGCTGCGCTACGCCGAGCAGGTCCAGGAATCGGCGGAGGCCAGCGCCGAACTCGCAAGGCGGATGCAACTCGTCGGCAACTTCAGCAAATTGCAGCGCGCACGCCAGCAGGTGTTCTATGCCGATGCCACCACGCAGCTCGCCTCGGCGCGCCACGCGGAGACCGCCGCGCGGGAGGCCCTGGTGCGTGCCCTCGGCCTGAACGATGCGCAGGCCGCGAAGCTGACGTTGCCGGAACGCCTGCCGGATCTGCCCAAGACGCCGCGCGAAGCAAGCGAGGTGGCAGCGACAGCCAGGGAACAACGGCTGGATGTACAGCAGGCACGCGCCGAACTCGACGTCGCCGGAAAGTCGCAGGGCATCAACCTGCTGTCGACCTTCATCGACGTCGAAGCCGGCATTCGGCGCGACACCGTCTTCGACAACCAGGAAGGAACGCGCGGGACGCGGCGCGGTTTCGAACTCGACATCCGCCTCCCCCTCTTCGACTGGGGGTCCGCACGGCGAGACGCATTGAATGCCCAAACGCTCGCCGCGGCCAACCGCTATGACGCCACGGTCCGCGGCGCGACATCCCAGCTGCGCGAGGACTATTCCGCCTATCGCACGGCCTACGACATCGCACGGCACTACCGCGACGAGATCGTGCCGCTGCGCCGCACCATGCAGGACGAGAACCTGCTTCGCTACAACGGAATGCTGATCGGAGTCTTCGAGTTGCTGGCAGAGGCCCGCGATCAGATCGCCGGCGTGAAAAGCGCGATCCAGGCCCAGCAGCAGTTCTGGCTGGCCGACGCTGCGCTGGCGGCGTCGCTGATCGGCAAGCCCGCGGCGACGGCCGCCCCACTGGCCGAGGCGAGCCCGTCCGCTGCATCCGGTGCAGCCCACTGAAGGTCCATCCACCTCCACGACATGACAAACCGACGCAATTTCCTGAGCGGTGCCGGCGCCATCACAGGCGCCGTCGCAGCGGCTTCAGTCAGCAAGGCCGCGATGGCCGCCTTGCCAGAACCGGTCCTCCAGGCCCGGCCCGACACGATGCCGCCTCTCGCGCCGGCCAGCGGCCGGCCCTACAACCCCGTGGTGACCCTCAACGGTTGGACGCTGCCCTGGCGCATGAACAACGGCGTCAAGGAGTTCCACCTGGTGGCCGAACCCGTGGTGCGCGAGATGGCGCCCGGCTTCAAGGCCCACCTGTGGGGCTACAACGGCCAGTCGCCAGGCCCGACGATCGAAGTGGTCGAGGGTGACCGGGTCCGCATCTTCGTGACCAACAAGCTGCCCGAGCACACCAGCATCCACTGGCATGGCCAGCGCCTGCCCAACGGCATGGATGGCGTGACGGGCCTCACCCAGCCGGCGATTCAGCCTGGCAAGACCTTCGTCTACGAATTCGTCGCGCGCCGCCCCGGCACCTTCATGTACCACCCGCATGCCGACGAGATGACGCAGATGGCGATGGGGATGATGGGCTTCTGGGTCACGCACCCGAGGGGCAAACATCCGCTGATCGACGAAGTGGACCGCGACTTCGTGTTCCTGCTCAACGCCTATGACATCGAGCCCGGCAGCGCGACGCCGAAGATCATGACGATGCTCGACTTCAACCTCTGGTCGTGGAACAGCCGTGTCTTCCCCGGCATCGATTCGCTGAACGTACGCCTGAACGACAAGGTGCGCATCCGCTTCGGCAACCTGACCATGACGAACCATCCGATGCACCTGCACGGGCACGAATTCGTGGTGACCGGCACGGACGGGGGACCCACGCCGAGGAGCACGCGCTGGCACGAAGTGACGACCGATGTGGCGGTCGGACAGATGCGGCAGATCGAGTTCGTCGCCGACGAGGAAGGCGACTGGGCTTTTCATTGCCACAAGAGCCATCACACGATGAACGCGATGGGCCATGACGTGCCCACCATGATCGGCGTGGACCACCGGGACATGGTGAAGAAGATCACGAAGCTGGTGCCCGACTACATGGTCATGGGAGAGCGCGGCATGGCCGACATGACCGAGATGGAGATGCCCATTCCCGACAACACCGTCCCGATGATGGGCGGCCAAGGTCCCTTCGGTTCGGTCGAGATGGGCGGCATGTTCAGCGTCGTCAAGGTGCGCAGAGGACAGAAGCCGGGCGACTATTCGAATCCGGGCTGGTTCAGGCACCCCCAGGGCACCGTTGCCTACGAGTTCGAAGGGCAGCGGCCGGAGCCCCCGCGATCGCGCAGCGCGGGCGCGGCGGGCATGCCTGCGCGCGACAAGTCGGCCTCGGACCTCGAGGTCCGGATCCGCAAGCCCGCCGGCCGCCACTCAGGCCATTGACGACCTTCACTTCCCTCGTCCCTATCAAGGAAATCCCGTGAACAAATTCTTCACCCTCAGCGCCGCGGCATCGATTGCCCTCATCTCCACAGGAACAGGGGCCACCGGCAAGCATGCCGGCGGCCACGGCCACGGCGAGGCCATCGGCAAGCCCGGCATCGCTGCCAAGGCGACGCGCACCGTCCGTGTCGAGATGACGGACGGCATGCGCTTCGACCCGGCCAGCATTGACGTGAAACAAGGCGAAACGGTGCGCTTCGTCGTCACCAACGCCGGAAAGCTCAAGCATGAACTGGTGCTCGGCACCGACAAGGAGCTGAAGGAGCACTATGAACTCATGAAGAAGAACCCCGAGATGGAACACGCCGACCCGAACATGGTGACCCTCGCCGGCGGCAAGACCGGCGAGATCGTCTGGCAGTTCACCCAAGCCGGCAAAGTGGACTTCGCGTGTCTGCAACCGGGCCACTACGACGCCGGCATGAAAGGCGCAGTGAACGTCTCGAAGCCCAGGAAGTAGTCCGCCGCATTCCAGCGGCGCCGGCCGCTGGGCTCTTCATCTCCACTTGTCAAGAACGCTCATGATCAACATTCGATACGCACTCCTGGCCTCACTTTCCGCGCTCACTCTCCATCTCGCATCTGCGGCAAGCGCGCAGCCCAGCGCCAGCGCCGCGCCGGCGGCCAGCGACGCCTCGGCCGCGGCCAACGCCGAGCTGGTGGACGGCGAGGTCCGCAAGGTGGACAAGGACGCCAGAAAGCTCACGCTCAGGCACGGCCCGCTGCAGAACCTCGACATGCCGGCCATGACGATGGTCTTCCAGGTGAAAGAGGCCGCATGGCTGGACAAGATCCAGCCGGGCGACAAGGTGCGCTTCCAGGCGGAAAAGATCGACGGCAAGTTCACCGTCATCAGGCTGGAAGCAGCACGCTGATCGGGCACCAAGACGCGCCGTCTCCAATGAAAGGCATCCTTCCATGAAGATTCTGCTGGTCGGCAACTATGCGCCGGACAACCAGGCCAGCATGCAGGCGTTCCGGCGCGCCCTCGAGCGGGATTTGCCCAGGCATGGTTGCGAACTGCGGGTCATCGCCCCGCCACAGCGGCTCCATCGCCTCGCCACCGGTCCTCGCTGGCGAAAATGGCTTGGATACCTGGACAAGTTCGTCCTCTTCATCCCCAGCCTTCCAGCACAGTCGCGCTGGGCGGACGTGGTCCACATCTGCGATCACTCGAACAGCATGTACGTGCGCTGGGTCAAGGGCAGGCCGACGGTCATCACCTGCCACGACGTGATCGCCGTCCAGGCCGCCAGGGGCATGGTCGAAGGCTGGAATGTCGGATGGAGCGGCCGGATTTTCCAGCGCCTGATTTCTTCCGGGCTGGCGAAGGCTGACCTGGTCGCGTGCGTTTCGCACACGACCGCCCGCGACCTTGCCGAGCTGCAGTTGGTGGATGAGCGTCGGGTGACGACTGTGCTGAACGGGCTGAACGACAGTTTCTCCCTCGTCCAGCCCCGGGACGCCGAAGCCTTGATCCGGCGATTCGGATTGGGAGCGCAAGACAGCTACTTGCTCCATGTCGGCTTGGATCTGCCACGCAAGAATCGCCGGGCCGTGGTGGAGACTTTCGTCGCGCTGCAGCGACGGGCTGCCGAATCCGGCTCCCCTGCCCTCGTGCAGCACTTGATCCTGGTGGGTCCGATGCTGGACCCGGAGCTGAGCGCGCTGGCATCCCGCCATGGCCTCGCAGAGCGGATCAGGGCCTTTCAAGGTGTCTCGCACGAGGAACTGCGTGCCCTGTATGCCCGGGCCACGGCCTTGCTGTTTCCATCTCTGCAGGAAGGATTCGGCTGGCCGGTGATCGAAGCCCAGGCGTGCGGCTGCCCCGTCTTCACGTCGGACCTGGCGCCGATGAATGAGATCGGCGGCCCGGGGGCATGCTACGTCGACCCCCACGACCCCGAAGCGATGGCGGAAGCCATCGAACAGTCCGCCGAGCGATTCGAGTCGATGCGCGCCCAGGGCCTGGAAAACGCTCTGAACTACTCGGCTGCAACGATGATGGCCAACTACCTCGCCGTGTATCGCGAGGCGCTCAGGGCGCGGCAGCGCAGCGGCGGAGCTTAGCCTCCGGAACCCGCAGAACTCGGAGAGGCCGAAGCCCAGCGTACATCCGCGCCGCCAGCATGCTTGAGGCAGCGATTCCAGTTGATCTACATCAACAACCCGCATGCCAATGCATTGACCTTCCCATAGGGGGAGGGTTCACACTTGTCAACATATCCATTGCGAAAGGGACTTGCGATGCACACCTACCGAGTCGACGACATGACCTGCGGTCACTGCGCCAGCACCATCACGAAATACGTTCGCTCAGCCGATTCGGACGCAAAGGTGGACGTGGACCTGACACGACATCTTGTTCGGATCGAGTCGGCCAGCGTCGCGGCAGACGAACTGCTGGACGTCATCACCGCAGCGGGCTACACCCCTGTGCAGGTCGCGTCCGAGGCCAAGTCGGAGGCGGGGCCATCCACTCGCCGCGGCGGCTGCTGTGGCTGCTGCGACTGATGCGTTGACGGGCTCGATTTCTGATCCACATCTCTTGGGAATTCTTATGCGTACCTTGCTCGCAATCGTTACTTCGGCCCTTCTCGGCGGCTGTGCGCTCGCCCCCTCGGCCTCTACCGCCCCGGCCGACCACGACCATGCGAGCGTCGCCGCACCGTCCGAAGCTCAGATGGACGCCATGATGAAGTCGATGCAGGCCATGCACGACAAGATGAAGGCGGCCAAGACCCCCGAGGAGCGCCACGCCCTGATGAGTGAACACATGAAGACCATGCAGGAGGGCATGTCCATGATGGGCCGGATGCGCGGCGGCAAGGGAGCCATGGGCTCGGCCGGCGGCATGCGAATGGGGATGGGTCCGGACACCATGAGCAAACGCATGGACATGATGGAAATGATGATGCAGATGATGATGGAGCGCGAAGCGGGCCGGTCCGCTCCCCCGAAGTGATGCGAGGGTGACGCGCGCCCCCAGGCCAGCACGCGCAGGCAAGGAGAGCTGATGCCCTCATCGAGCACGAAGCGCAACAGCCATCCGGGCCACGGGCGTCACGAGCACCATGCGCAAGCGCCGGTCGTGATCAGGCCGGCTGCGGGCGACCCAAGCCCGGTCGAGTACACCTGCCCGATGCACCCACAGGTGCGGCAGATGGGCCCTGGCCACTGCCCCCTCTGCGGCATGGCGCTGGAGCCCGTTCTGGCAGCGGCAGCGCCAGGTGAAAGCCCCGAACTGCGCGACATGACGCGCCGATTCTGGTTCGGCACCGCACTCACGCTGCCGGTCTTTGCGCTCGAGATGGGCGGGCATCTTTTCAACATCCACCACCTCATTGCGCAGCCAACGTCGAACTGGGTCCAGTTGCTGTTGGGTACGCCGGTCGTCCTCTGCGCAGGCTGGCCCTTCTTCACTCGGGCAGCCGCTTCCGTGAAGAACCGCAGCCTCAACATGTTCACCCTGATCGCGCTGGGCACCGGCGCGGCCTGGCTCTACAGCATCGTCGCGACCCTCGCACCGGGCGCTTTTCCCGCGGCGCTGCGCAGCGAAGGCGGCGCCGTCGCGGTCTACTTCGAAGCCGCCGCCGTTATCACGGTGCTGGTCCTTCTGGGACAGGTGCTCGAACTCAGGGCGCGCGAGAAGACCTCAGGCGCCATCAAGGCCCTGCTGGGACTCGCACCGAAGACGGCGACCAAGGTCAACGCCGACGGCAGCGATGCGAGCGTCGACGTCGAGGCCATCCAGGTCGGCGACCTGCTGCGGGTGCGGCCGGGCGAGAAGGTGCCGGTCGACGGCGCGCTGACGGAAGGCAAGACCAACCTGGACGAGTCGATGGTGACCGGCGAACCGATGCCGGTCGCGAAGGCAGTCGGGGCCAAGGTGACTGCCGGCACGCTGAACCAGACCGGCAGCTTCGTGATGCGTGCGGAGAAGGTCGGCGCCGATACCCTTCTCTCGCAAATCGTTCATATGGTGGCCGCGGCGCAGCGCAGCCGCGCGCCTATTCAACGGATGGCCGATCAGGTGGCCGGCTGGTTCGTGCCGGTGGTCATCCTGGTGGCGCTTCTCACTTTTGTCGCTTGGCTGGCCTGGGGGCCCTCGCCGGCACTCAGCTATGCGCTCATCACCTCGGTCGCAGTCCTCATCATCGCGTGTCCCTGTGCGCTCGGCCTGGCGACGCCGATGTCCATCATGGTCGGCGTCGGCGAGGGGGCGCAGCATGGTGTGCTCATTCGCGACGCGGAGGCGCTCGAGAAGATGGAGAAGGTCGACACCCTGGTGGTCGACAAGACAGGCACCTTGACCGAAGGCCGGCCTCAAGTGGTGCACATCGAAGCGGCCGGCGGCTTCGTCGCCGACGATGTACTGCAGATGCTGGCAAGCGTCGAGCGTGCCAGCGAACATCCGTTGGCCATGGCCATCGTGGCGGACGCCCTGAAGCGCAAGTTGGCCCTGTCGCCGGTGACAGACTTCGATTCGCCGGTCGGCAAGGGCGTGATCGGCACGGTGGATGGCCGAGCGGTCGTCTCGGGCAGTGGTAACTTCCTGTCCGAACAAGGCGTCGACACTTCGAGCCTCGCGGCGCTCGCCGAGGCGCAGCGTCAGCGGGCGGCAACGGTCATCTTCGTGGGCGTGGGCGGGCGACTGGCAGGCTTTGTGGCCATTGCAGATCCCATCAAGGCGACCACCCCGCGTGCGCTGCAGGCCCTGCAGAGCGATGGCGTCCGCGTGGTGATGCTGACGGGCGACGGCAAGACCACCGCGCAGGCCGTCGGACGCGAACTCGGCATCGAGGACGTCGTGGCGGAGGTGTTCCCTGAAGACAAGGCGGCGGTCGTCAAGCGCCTGCAGGCCGAGGGCCGGATCGTCGCGATGGCGGGGGACGGGGTGAACGATGCACCGGCGCTGGCCCAGGCCACGGTGGGCATCGCGATGGGCACCGGAACGGACGTCGCGATGGAAAGCGCCGGTATCACCTTGCTGAAAGGCGACCTGATGGGCATCGTGCGCGCGAGAACGCTCTCCCGGGCGACGATGCGCAATATCCGCCAGAACCTTTTTCTATCCTTCGCTTACAACGTGGCCGGCATTCCCCTGGCGGCCGGCGTGCTTTACCCTGTCTTCGGGCTTCTGTTGTCACCGGTCGTCGCCGCGGCTGCCATGGCGCTGTCGTCGGTGAGCGTGATCACGAATGCGCTGCGTTTGCGAGCGGTCAAGGTGGATTGAAGCATCTTGGCTGGTGCGCCACGACTGCCGTCGCTGACAGTCGGCCTCTGCGCCATAGCCCGTGACGGTGACCTGGACCGAGGTTTGCCCGTGAAACGCAGAATCCGCAAGAGTTTGGCCATCGCCATGCGACGAAGGGCGAGCAGTTCGTGATGCGCAGGCTCAAAAAAAAAGGCTCGCATGAAGCGAGCCTAATGATTGCCTTTGCAGCAATCCCCCAGAGAAACCGTGTACGTAGTGTGCGCCGATTCTGCGGGGCGCGGTGTGAACAAGTCGACGGAAGACTACCTGCGGCCTGATGTTTTGTAACGACGTCGGCAGAATTTGAGTAATTTGATGGATATGCGAGGAAGGGCCCCGACCTGCAAGGATGCCGCGGCCTTCGCCGCAGCCGCGTAACATGCCCAAGCGCCGGACGCCACACAGCAGCCCTCGCAACCTTCCATGCCCCTGGCCGATTTCCACCCCGCCGTCACCGGCTGGTTCAGCCGCAGCTTTCCGGCGCCCACCGAGGCACAAAGGGCCGCCTGGCCGGCGATCCGCGCCGGGCGCCATACTCTGGTCGCCGCACCGACGGGCTCCGGCAAGACACTGACCGCCTTCCTCGCCGCGCTCGACGCCCTGGTGCGCCAGGGCCTCGCGCCGGAGGGGCTGCCGGACGAGACCCGCGTGGTCTACGTGTCGCCGCTGAAGGCCCTGTCCAACGACATCCACCTGAACCTCGAACTGCCGCTGGCCGGCATCCGCGACGAGCTCGCGCGCCTGGGCCTGCCGGACGTCGCGATCCGCAGCGCCGTTCGAACCGGCGATACCGCCCCACGCGAGCGTCAGCAGAGCGTGCGCCGGCCGCCGCACATCCTGGTGACCACGCCGGAATCGCTCTACGTGCTGCTGGGCTCGGCCTCGGGCCGGCGCATGCTGTCCACCGTTCGCACGGTGATCGTGGACGAGATCCATGCCATTGCCCCCGGCAAGCGCGGCAGCCACCTCGCACTGTCGCTGGAACGCCTGCAGGCGCTGGCCGGCGGCCCGCACACCCGCATCGGCCTCTCGGCCACGCAGAAGCCGATCGAAGAGGTCGCGCGCTTCCTGGTGGGCGCGGCGCACGTCCATGCCGGCGTGGCCGACTGCGAGATCGTCGACATCGGCTATGCGAAGGAGCGAGACCTGGCGCTCGAGCTGCCGCCCCAGCCCCTGGGCGCGGTGATGACGCACGAGCAATGGGAGCAGGTCTACGCCCGCGTGGCCGAACTGGTGCTGATGCACCGTACCACCCTGGTTTTCGTGAACACGCGGCGCATGGCCGAGCGCGCTGCGCGCCACCTGGGCGAACGCCTCGGCAAGGAGGCCGTCGCCGCGCACCACGGCAGCCTGGCGAAGGAAGCCCGCCTGGAAGCTGAGCAGCGCCTCAAGCGCGGCGAGCTGCAGGTGCTGGTGGCCACCGCCTCGCTGGAGCTGGGCCTGGACATCGGCGACGTCGACCTGGTGTGCCAGCTCGGCTCGCCGCGCTCGATCGCCACCTTCCTGCAACGCGCCGGTCGCTCCGGCCACGCGGTGGGCGGCACGCCGAAGGCGCGGCTCTTTCCGCAGTCACGCGACGAACTGGTCGAATGCGCGGCGCTGCTGGACTGCATCCGCCGCGGCGAGCTCGACACCCTGCGCATGCCGCGCGCGCCGCTGGACGTGCTGGCCCAGCAGATCGTGGCCGAAACCGCGTGCCGGGAATGGGAGGAAGAGACCCTCTTCGCCCTGGTCCGCCGTGCCTGGCCCTACGCCGACCTGGAGCGCGCTTCCTACGAGGCCGTCCTGCGCATGCTGGTCGAAGGTTTCGCGACCCGCAATGGTCCCCGCGCCGGCTACGTGCACCGGGACGCCGTGCACCACCGCCTGCGCGAGCGCCGCGGCGCGCGCATGACCGCCCTCACCTCCGGCGGCACCATCCCCGAGACCGGCGACTACAGCGTGGTGCTGGAGCCGCAGGCTCACCAGATCGGCACGGTCAACGAGGACTTCGCCGTCGAGAGCCTGGCCGGCGACGTGTTCCAGCTCGGCAACACCAGCTACCGCATCCTGCGTATCGAGCCCGGCCGCGTGCGGGTGGAAGACGCTCAGGGCGCCGCACCCAACATCCCCTTCTGGCTCGGCGAGGCGCCGGGCCGCAGCGACGAGCTGTCGGCCGGCGTGTCGCGCCTGCGCGAGGAGATCGGCGAGTGCATCCAGACCGACGGTGCGCCCGCGGCGGTGCGCTGGCTGCAGTCGCGCATCGCCGGCCTGTCCGAGGATGCGGCGCAGCAACTGGTGGACCACCTCGCGCGCACGCTGGGTGTGCTGGGCCTGCTGCCCAGCCAGCGTCAGATCGTGCTGGAGCGCTTCTTCGACGAATCGGGCGGCATGCAACTGGTCATCCATTCGCCCTTCGGCAGCCGGCTCAACCGGGCCTGGGGACTGGCCCTGCGCAAGCGCTTCTGCCGCAAGTTCAACTTCGAGCTGCAGGCCGCGGCGACGGAGGACGCGATCGTGCTGTCGCTCTCCACCAGCCACAGCTTCGCGCTGGACGAGGTGGCGCGCTACCTGCACTCGGCCACGGCGCTGGACGTGCTGGTGCAGGCGCTGCTCGACGCGCCGCTGTTCGGCGTGCGCTGGCGCTGGAACGCGACCACCGCGCTGGCGCTGCCGCGCTTCGTCGGCGGGCGCAAGGTCGCGCCGCAGTTGCAGCGCATGAAGTCCGAGGATCTGCTGGCCGGCGTCTTCCCCGACCAGGTCGCCTGTGCCGAGAATCTCGCCGGCGAGCGCGAGGTGCCCGACCATCCGCTGGTGGTGCAGACGCTGGACGACTGCCTGCACGAGGCCATGGACGCCGAAGGCTGGCTGGCCCTGCTGCGCCGCATGGAGGCCGGCGAGGTGCGCGTCACGGCGCGCGACCTGCCCGCGCCCTCTCCGCTCGCGGCCGAGGTGCTTTCCGCGCGGCCCTATGCCTTCCTCGACGATGCCCCGCTGGAAGAACGCCGCACGCAGGCCGTGCTAAGCCGCCGCTACACCGATCCTGAAAATGCCGACGACCTGGGGCGCCTGGACCCCGAGGCGATCGCCGCCGTGCGCCAGGAGGCCTGGCCCGATCCGCGCCATGCCGACGAGATGCACGAGGCTCTCAACGGCCTGGGCCTGCTGGCCGACGAGGAGGTGGCACGCCACCCGGCCTGGACGCCGTGGCTCGCAGCGCTGGTGCGCGCAGGCCGGGCGACGCGGCTGCGTCCGCCGGGCGACGAAGACGGCCTCTGGGTAGCCGCAGAACGCCTCGCGCTGCTGCGCGTGCTGCATCCCGCAGCCGGCATCGACCCGGCCGTCGAGCCCCCCGCCGGTGACGGCGAGGCGCCGGCATCGCGCGACGAAGCTTTGCGCGAACTGCTGCAGGCGCGCCTGGGCGGCCTCGGCCCCGTCGACCTGCCGTCGTTGGCGCAGCAACTTCGCCTGACCGCCCCCGAGATCGAGACCGCCCTGCTCGGACTGCAGGCCGAAGGCTTGGTCATGCATGGCCGCTTCACGCCCGCTGCCGAGGCGCCCGAATGGTGCGAACGCCATCTGCTCGCACGCATCCACCGCTACACCCTCAAGCGCCTGCGGCGGGAGATCGAGCCGGTCGAGCCACGCGACTTCGCGCGCTTCCTCTTCGAATGGCAGCACCTGAGCGCAGCCGCCCGCGTCAGCGGCCCCGAGGCACTTGCCGGCGTGCTGACCCAGCTCGAGGGATACGAGGCGCCCGCCGCTCTGTGGGAGTCGGAGCTGCTGAGCGCACGCGTCAACGACTATGCGAGCCCCTGGCTCGACGACCTCTGCACCGCCGGCCGCGTGTTGTGGACGCGCCTGCGCCCCGCCGTCGTCGATGGCCGCGCGGGCCGCGCCGGCACCTCGCTGCGCAGCACGCCGATCCTTTTGCTGCCGCGCCGCAGCGCCGCGCTGTGGAACGGCCTTGCCCCGCTCCCTGCCGACGACGAAGCCCTGGGCTCGCGCGCGAAGCGGGTGGCGCAGTGGCTGGACGAGCATGGCGCCTCCTTCTTCGACGAAATCGCGGATGGCACCCGCCTGCTCGGCACCGAGTTGGAGGATGCCCTGTCGGAGCTCGTCGCGCGCGGCCGCGTTCGCTGCGACAGCTTCGCCGGGCTGCGGGCGCTGCTGGTGCCGGCCTCCAAGCGAGCCGGAACGCACACGCACCACCGCCGCCGGCGGGGGACGCTGTTCGGCATCGAGGATGCGGGCCGCTGGTCGCTGACGCGGCCTGTCGGCAGCGCCACCGGGCCATCTTCCGCCGAGGCCGTCGAGCAGGTGGCGCGCGTGCTCCTGCGGCGCTACGGCGTGATGGGCTGGCACCTGATCGAGCGCGAGGCCGCGTGGTTGCCGCCGTGGCGTGAACTGGTGCGCTGCTACCGCCGGCTGGAGGCACGCGGAGAGATCCGCGGCGGCCGCTTCATCGCCGGCCTGTCGGGCGAGCAATTCGCGCTGCCGGAAGCGATCGGACTGCTGCGCCAGGTGCGGCGCCAATCACCGGGCGCGGAGCTGATCTGCCTGTCCGCCGCCGACCCGGCCAACCTGCTGGGCAGCGTGCTGCCGGGCCAGCGCGTGCCGCGCGTGCCGGGCTCGCGGGTGCTCTATCGGGGCGGAGTGCCGATCGCCGCGAGCGTGGGCGGCGAAATCCAGCTGCTGGCCCCGCTCGATGCGGCCTTGGAGAAGCAGGCGCGCCGCGTCCTCACAATTTCGCCCGCGCTGCGCGGCGGAACGGCGGCCGAAGAGATCCCGGCCTGAAGCCCCACCCGCGTCTTACCATGTACCCGGCACCAGCGCCCGCCGCGGCGACGAGGCGCCGGCCGGCGCCGCCGGCACCGGCGAGAAGCTGTGCTCCCGCTGCGGCGGCTCGGGGCGCCTCGCTGGCGACCAGCCCTGCCCCACCTGCAGCGGAACCGGCAAGATCACCGCCGGCCTTGGAGGCGGCTGAGGAGCGCCCACCTGGCCATGACGGCCGGCGACGACGTGATCGGCCTCGCGACCACGGGCCCCGCGGTGCCCCATGCCTTCGCGGCGACGCGGAGGAGAGTAGACCGGGGCGCTGACCCTTTGGGGGCGCCGGCTCAGCCCAGGTTGGCCTGCTTGCCCGGCGAGTACATCACCACCAGCGCCGTGGCCGCACCGGACAGCGCATGGCCGCGGTGCGGCATGCGCGAATCGAAGTGCAGGGTGTCGCCGGCCTCGAGGATGTATTTGTCCATGCCCACCTGCCACTCGATGCGGCCGGTCAGCACGTGCAGCATTTCCTCGCCCTCGTGCTCGAAGAAGACGAACTTGTCGACCTCGGCCGGGAAGGAAAACAGAAAGGGCTGCAAGGCCCGTCCCTCGGTGGCATCGGTAAGCGCGAAGTAGTCGTAGCCGAACGCGCTGCCCCCCATCACCGTCTGCCGCTTCTCGTTGCGCCGCACCAGGCTCACGCCGCGCCAGCGCGTCTGCACGCCCGCGCTCTGCAGCAGCGCAGCCGCTTCGATGCCCAGCACGTCCGCGATGCGCGAGAGCGTGCCGATCGGCGGGACCTTTTTGCCGTTCTCGATGCGGGACAGATAGGCCTTGCCGAAGCCGGCCCGCTCGGCCAGTTCGGCGAGCGTGAGGCCGGCGGCCAGGCGTTGATGCTTGATGCGGGCGCCGAGATCGGCGGTGGGCAGCACGGCATCCTGCTGGACCGGATCCGACACGCCCTCCGATGTAGTGGCGGCGGAACGCTTCTTCGTTGGCATGGCGTCCGATTCTACGGACGCCCCTCGCCTGTTCCCTCCAGCAGCGCACGCTTGCCCGCGCGGGTGGCCAACGCATCCGCGTCCGGGAGCGGACCGCGGTAGCGCGCCTTGGGCCACTGGCGCGCGAGTTGTGCATTCAAAGCGGCAAACGGCCGCATCGCCTCTCCCAGGCCGTGCAAGGGGCGGATCGCCTGCACCGGGCACACCATCTCGCACACGGCGCAGTTGGCGCAAGCCTGCGGGTCGATCACGACGAAGTTCGGCCCTTCGTGAAAGGCCTCCTGCGGACAGACCTCGATGCACTCGCCGTAGCGGCAGCCGATGCATGCCTCGGTCACGACGTAGGCCAAGCGCGCTCCTCAGGCCGCCTGGAAACCGGCGGTGTGGAAGAACACGTTCGGCTTGCGGTAGATGGCCAGCAGCAGGCAGCCCTCGTCGGAACGCGTCTCGTGCAGCGAGCCCGGCTGCCGCCACACGTACTGTCCGGCCCGGCAGATGCCGTCATGGTCGTAGAAGCTGCCTTCCAGCACCCAGCTCTGCTCGATCTCCGGATGCTTGTGGAAGGGCAGCACGGCGCCGGGCTCCCACTTCAGCAGCACCGTCATCTCGCCGGCCTCATCGTTGCGGTAGAGCACCTTCATCCAGATCTTGTCGAACTGGGACTTCTGCCATTCCAGCTTTTCGGGGTCGACGTATACGGAGCCGCCCGGCGTGGGTTCGAGCTTGCCGGCGAGACGCTGCGCGGTGTGGGCGTTGGACATGGGATCTCCTTTTGCAATCAATGAGGGAAGGGAACAACAGGACTCATAGCTCTGCCACCGAACGGTTGCGCGTCTCGTGTGCGCAGAAGGCGGCGATCAGCGTGACGAGGGCCAGCGCGATCAGCATGAGCGACACGCCGGCGGTGCCGCTCCATTTCTGCGTCAGCCACGTGGCGAGCACCGGCGTCAATCCACCGCCGATCGCGGCGGCCACCTGGAAGCCGAAGGAGGCGCCGCTATAGCGCGCACGGGCGCCGAAGAGTTCCGGGAAGTAAGTGGCCTCGGGCGCGAACATCAGGCCATGGCCGAAGCTCAGCGCCACCGCGACGGCCGCCACGATCACCAGCGGATCGCGCAGATCCAGCAGCCAGAACATCGGGAACGCGAAGCCGATGGTGAAAAGCGCACCGGCAAAGTAGAAGGGCCGGCGCCCGAACACATCGGACAGGTGACCGAAAAGCGGAATGGTGACGATCTCGATGGCCGCGGCGATCATGATCGCGTCGAGGATCTGCGCCTTGGGCAGGCCCAGCCGGGTGGTGGCATACACCACCACGAAGACGGTGAGCATGTAGACCCACGACACCTCCGAGATCTTCAGGCCGATGGCCACGAGGAAGCTTTTGGGATGCCTGAAAATCGCCTCCGCCAGCGGGTTGCGCGCGATCTCCTTCTTGGCCTTCATGGCCTCGAACACCGGCGACTCCTCCACCTTCAGGCGGATGAAAGCCCCGAGGATGACAAGCACCAGGCTGGACAGGAATGGCACGCGCCAGCCCCAGGACAGGAATTCCTCCTCGGGCAACTTGGACACCAGCCCGAACACGCCGGCCGAGAGGATCAACCCGATCGGAAAGCCCACCTGCACCAGGCTGCCGCACAGCCCGCGGCGCCTGGCAGGCGCATGCTCCAGCACCATGAGCGCTGCCCCGCCCCACTCTCCGCCCAGGCCGATGCCCTGGACGATGCGCAGCAGGATCAGCAGGATCGGCGCCCAGATGCCGATCTGCGCATAGGTCGGCAACAGTCCGATCGCGAAGGTGCCCAGGCCCATGATCACCAGCGTGAGCAGCAGCATCGACTTGCGGCCGAGCCGGTCCCCGAAGTAGCCGAACACCGCGCCGCCGAAGGGCCGCGCAAAGAAACCCACGGCCGCGCTGCCCAGCGCGGCCATCGTGCCGAGGAAGGGATCTTCCGAGGGGAAGAACAGTTTGTTGAACACCAGCGCCGCGGCCGCGCCGTAGATGAGGAAGTCGTACCACTCGATGATCGTTCCCAGTGCACTGGCGAACACCACCCGCCCGACACGGCGGTCCTTCTGCTCCGACGCCGCGGCGCCATAGGCCGCGGCGGCCTGCGTGATTTCCATCGCCTTCTCCAGTTGATTCAACACGCGCCGCGCGGCGGCACTTCGATAGGCAACCAATGTTGTCTATCAGGAAACTATAAGTTGCCCAACGGGACGCGTCAACGCCATGTTGCGCTGGGACAAACCCGAGGCTGATCGCTGGATGCAAGAAGCGTGGGCAGGCGGGCGCGGTTGGCCTCCCAGGCCGCGCCGTACTCGATGATGCGAGCGACCTCGGCGGCCTCGGCAGCGCCGATGCGCGTGGCGATGAGGTGCAGCATGGCGTCGATACACAGGCTCACGCCGCCGCCGGTGAGCACGGTGCCGCTATCCACCATGAGGGCATGCCGCGCATCGATGCGGGGATGGTCGCGCGCCAGCAGCGAAAGCGGCGACACCTCGGGCGCACGCACCTCGCACTTGGTGGTCGCCATGCGGCCGTCGAGCAGTCCGGACGCCGCCAGCAGCATCGCGCCGGTGCAGAGGGACAGCAGCAGCGCGCCGTCACCGCGGCGCCGCAGGAAATCGCGAATGGCCGCATCCTCGCTCGCCCTCGCCCAGCCGGGGCCGCCAGGCACGATCAACACGTCGAAGGGCGGGCAGTCGTCAAAGCCGTGGTCGGCCGCGACGCGCAGGCCGTTGGCCATGCGTTGCAGGCCGGGGGATGCAGCGACCGTCAGGTACTCGAGTCCCGGCACCACCCGCTTCGCCATCGAGACCACGCCGATGGCGGCGAGGTCGATGGGCTCGACGTCTTCGTACAGCAGAAAGGCAAACTTCATCCGTGTTCCTTGGCATTGGCATCCGGCGGACGCCTCGGGCAACACTCTAGACACAAGTTTCCCAATAAGCAACTGCAATGCTTGATTCGCTGCCCTGCCGATACGTGCTCCGGTCACGAAGCACGATTCGCAGACGCCGGCCGACACACGGTGGGCAGTTGATTGCGGCGCACTCCTACACCCGCCTCAGTGAAATTCGCCAATGCTGCTGCGCGATTACGACAAAGAGGAAAGTCCCCATGAGCCCACACGATGCAGCGGGTGCAGCCGGTTCTGACGACACATGCTGCGGCTTGCGCGTGCTGGTGGTCGAAGACGACCCCGAGGTGCTGGAGGCCTCCCTCGAGGCGCTGGAATTGCTGGGTCACTGGGCAACGGGCGTGCGCAGTGCCGAAAGCGCGCTGGACCGGTTCCTCGAAAGTGCCTTCGACGTGCTGATGGCAGACGTCGGACTGCCGGCCCTCTCGGGGCTGGAGCTGGCGGACAAGCTCCAGGCCCGATGCACGCTGCCGATCATCTTCGCGACGGCCAGCCAGCCACCTTCCAAACCGCTGCCGGGCACCGTCTGGCTGAGCAAGCCTTTTGGCATCGAGCAGCTGGCACAGGCACTGCGGCAGGTCCGCCGCCCGCGGACGCAGCCTGCCTCCGGCCCCACCCAGACTCCAGGAACGGTCGAACTTCCCTGAAGCTGTCCCGCCGCGCGCGCTCATCCGACGCGCCGGATACATTCGCAGCCTCCGAGGCGCTGCAGAAGCGCCTCAGCCCCGGCAGTATTCGTAGGCCAGCGCCAAATAGTCGGCCTGCTTGCGCAGGTTTTCCAGCTGCTGCAGGGCGGTGCCACGGATCGGGTCCTTGGGATCGAAGCGCACTTCGCCATCGGCCATCAGGATGAAATGGGTGCGGCCGGCCGGGCGGTCCTGGGCCTGTGCATTGACGTAGCCGCAGGCGGTGCCGGTGTGCTTGTCGTAGATCACGCCGGAGAAGCGCGCCGCCGCAGGGTGGGTCAGCCGGCTCTTCACACGCGACTCCACATGCCAGGCCGGCCAGTAGAACCACCAGGCGGCGATGCAGCCAGCGAATACCGCAAGGCTGACGATCAAGCAGGTGAAAAGTCTCATGGCGCCTCCTGGTCAGGTTGCACGAACTGCATGGCGAACCGGCCCAGCGGGGTCAGCTCCGTCACCGTGGCACTGCCCGGCGTGCCCGGCGCCGCCGAAAACGTGGCCTTGATCCAACCGCCGTCCCTCAGGATGCGCAGGGCCTCGACGTCCTCCATCGCCGTGAACACCATGGGCAAGGGCCCCCTGTCCAGCCGATGAAGAACGCTAAACGGCGACAAGGCGGTCTCCGCGGTTGAGCCGGGGGGACGACATCGGACGCGTCTCGGGACGTGAATGCATGTAGCCAATTGTAATTACTATGTAGTACTTACAGACTACTATTTCCCGTGAGAGTTTTCACAAAAAAATGATCGAGTAGTACCTTCTCTGGACATACGTCCTGGACAACCGTCATGCCTCCAGTGAAAAGTATGAAGAAGTTGCGGAAGTGACCCGCGATTAACCAGGCCCACCATCGCTAAGTGGCGCCTCTTTGTGTAGCCTAAAGGTAGCAACGACGAGGCCGACATCGGCACCACCCGTCTGTCGCGAATTGGAGGCACAGCATGCAAGACTCGGTGTTAGCTATCGACACTTCGTTCGACCGATGGACGCAGTTGTCGGATGCTTTCGAGCAGCATCTTTCGCACATGAAACAAGGCGACGCCCAGGCACGCGCCGAGGCGCTGCGCCTGGCGCGCGAACTGGACGCGCTGACGCGCCGCATCACCGGGGAACAAGGCAGCAGCAGGTCTGCGCACTACAGCTGGTCGACCTGACGGGGCAGATTCCCGACAAGGTGGTCTTGCGCCATCCTGTGCCGGATGACGGCGGGCCATGCCGGCGCAACAGGATGCGCCGCTTTTTCCGGTTTTTTTTGGCGCAGTGCCCGACTGCTGCAGCCACAATGAAAAGTGCCGGGACCGTTCAGCAGATGGCGCGGCACAATGTCACCCAGCATGACGCAGCAACTGCCCCACCCTGACGACCTGAGCAATGAGGAACTTGCCGCGCAGGCCCAAGCCTGGCGGCGACTCGCGCTGCGCGGCGACCGCGGTGCGCGGGCACCCGCCCACGCTTACGAGACGGCTCTGCGCGAACGCGTGCGCGCCACCATGGCGGCCGAGTTGATCGCCAACGCGACCGCCGGCCCTGCCCCGAAGCGCCCTTGGTGGCGCCGCCTGTGGCCCTTGTCGACCGAACAGCGGATCTCGTCCTGAGCGCGCGGTCCGCCGCATCGCCCCTCTCTTCCGCGAACCCCTTCGCGGCATGGCCTCGAGCGCGGCGCCTACGGGCTTTTCCTACAACCGGCGCGTGCGGGCAGGCCTAAGCTGAGTTCTCCCGTCAGAAATCGTCGGACTGAGGAGGCCTCATGAAGCATTTCATCCTCGACCCTCACATGTGCGCTGCGTTCGGCGGCGCCTTCTACCCGACCGGGCATTCCATGGTGATGTTTCCCAACGCGGAGGACGCCAACCGCGTCGGCCACCAGTTGATCGACAAGGGCTTCAGCGGCGACGAGGTCTACCTGATCCCGCCCAAAACCATGCTGGCGCAGATTTCGCCGACCGTGCGCGACGACGCCGACACGCCCCTGCCCTCCGCGGGCACCGACGGCGCGACCGTGCGCATGTACACCAAGCTGGCGCAGGAGGGCCACACGGGCTTGCTGGTGAAAACAGAAAACCGGGCGGCGGCCGACCGCCTGATGGAAGTGGTGCGCCAGGTGCCGTATTCGGTGGCCGAGCGCTATTGCAGGCTGGTGATAGAAGACCTCTGAAGCGGCGATCCGGTGGTATCGACGCTTGTGACCGCGGTACGAGCCCTTTGGAGCCCGAAGCGAGGGCTCAGGCCAGGGCGGCCCGGCTGACCACTGCGCGCGCCATCGACTGCGCGAGTTCCTGCTCGCCCAGGAAGACAGTGACGGCGACCTCCTGCGTGAGAAGCCGCGCTTCATCCTCGTTGTGGCTGCGGATCACGGTCTCGATGGCAGGGTTGAGCGTGCGCGCCGCCTCCATCATCTGCCGCACGTTGATCGCGTCGGCCGTGGCCACCACCAGCACCCGTGCGCGTGCGATGTGGGCCTGGATCAGCACGGCCGGGTCGGCCGCGTCGCCCCACACGGCCGCCTTGCCCTCGGCGCGCAGCTTCTCGACCAACTCGCGGTTCTGTTCGGCCACCACGAAGGGGATGTCGTGGGCAGTGAGTTCCGCTGCGATGCGCCGGCCCACGCGACCGTAACCCACCAGCACCACCTGGCGCGACAGGTACTTCGCCTCGGTGCTCATGGGCAGCTCGGCCAGGGGGTCGTCGCGCTGGGCGAGCCCCCGGACGAGGCTCGAATGGGCATGCAGCCACTTCTGCAGGGGCTCGATCAGCCCGAACCACAGCGGATTGCTGGCGATGGAAATCAGTGCTCCCGCCAGCAACATGCTCTGCCCCTCCTTCGGAAGCAGGCCCTCGGCCACGCCAAGCGAGGCCAGGATGAAGGAGAACTCGCCGATCTGCGCCAGGCTGGCGCTCACCGTCAGCGCCGTGCCCAGCGGGTAGCGCATCAGCAGCACCAGCGCGCAAGCGGCGATCGACTTGCCCACCACGATCACCAGCACCACCGCGAGTACCTGCAGCGGGTAGTCGATCAGCACCGACGGATCGAACAGCATGCCCACCGAGACGAAGAACAGCACCGCGAAAGCGTCGCGCAGCGGCAGCGACTCCTCGGCCGCCCTGTGACTGAATTCGGATTCGCGCATGACCATGCCAGCGAAGAAGGCCCCCAGCGCGAAGGAGACGCCGAACAGCGCCGCCGCGGCGAAGGCGATGCTCACCGCCGCGGCCACCACGCACAGCGTGAAGAGCTCGCGCGAACCGGTGCGCGTGACCTGCCACAGCAGCCAGGGGAAGACACGGCGTCCCACCACCAGCATCAGCAGCACGAAGCCCCCGACCTGCAAGAGCGTGAGACCCAGCGTCTGCCAGACCGGCGCCGCAGCCGGGCCACGGGTGCCGCCGCCCAGCACCTCGGCCACCGGCGGCAGCAGCACCAGGACCAGCACCATCGCCAGGTCCTCCACCACCAGCCAGCCGACCGCGATGCGGCCGGTGAAGGATTCCAGGATGCCCAGGCTTTCGAGCGCGCGCAGCAGCACCACGGTGCTCGCCACCGACAGCGCCAACCCGAAGACCAGCGCGCCGCCGAGGCTCCAGCCCCACCAGGTGGCCAGCGCCCCGCCCAGCATCGTGGCCACGGCCATCTGCACCAGGGCGCCAGGCAGTGCGATCTTGCGCACCGCCAGCAGGTCGTCGAGCGAGAAGTGCAGGCCCACGCCGAACATCAGCAGCATGACGCCGATTTCGGCAAGCTGCGAGGCTATCTCTGCATCGGCCACGAAGCCCGGTGTGAAGGGACCGATGATCACGCCCGCGAGCAGATAGCCCACCAGGGCCGGCAGACGCAGACGCGCCGCGAGAAAGCCGAGCACCAGGGCCAGGCCCAGCCCGGTGGCGACGGTGTTGATGAGTGAAATGCTGTGGGGCATCGGCTTGCATTGTGCAAGAGCATCGCCGGCGGGCCGGCAATGTCCCGCCAATCTCCGGCGCACAAAAGCAAAGAGCCCGCCGAAGCGGGCCCTGCTCGGTTCGAGGCGGGGCTGCGCGCCCCGGTCCCTCGATGCCCCAGCCTCAATGCATGTGCAGGCCGCCGTTGACCGAGAAGTCGGCGCCGGTCGAGTAACCGCCCTCGTCGGTCGCGAGCCAGGAGATGATGGAAGCGATCTCGCTCGGCTCGCCCAGCCGCTTGACCGGGATGGTGGCCACGATCTTGTCGAGCACTTCCTGCCGGATGGCGCGAACCATGTCGGTGCCGATGTAGCCCGGGCTCACGGTGTTCACCGTCACGCCCTTGGAAGCCAGTTCCTGCGCCAACGCCATCGTGAAGCCGTGCATGCCCGCCTTGGCGGCGGAATAGTTGGTCTGCCCTGCCTGACCCTTCGCGCCATTGACCGAGCTGATGTTGATGATGCGACCCCAGCCCTTCTCGACCATGTCGCCCACCACCTGCTTGGTGACGTTGAACATGCTGTTGAGGTTGGTCTCGATCACCGCGCTCCAGTCCTCCGGTGTCATCTTGAGGAACATGCGGTCGCGGGTGATCCCGGCGTTGTTGACCAGCACGTCGATGCTGCCGTGCTCGGCCTTGGCCTTGGTGAAGGCGTCCACCGTGGACTGCCAGTCGCCGACGTTGCCGACCGAGGCATGGAACTCGTAACCCAGCGCCTTCTGTTCCGCCAGCCACTTGGCGTGGTCGCGCGTGGGGCCGCAGCCCGCGATCACCGTGAAGCCATCCTTGTGCAGGCGCTGGCAGATGGCAGTCCCGATGCCCCCCATGCCGCCGGTGACGTATGCAACTTTCTTGCTCATGATTTTTCCCTCGATGTTGACGCTGTTGACGCGCCTGGACAGGCGCGATTCACTGTAGCGAAGTTTCTCACGGCACCCGGCTCAGGAAAACACTGACCCCTCAATGCAACCGGGTGTCACAGAAGCTGCACCTCATATCGAGTTCGAAATCGGGTGCGAGCCAGGAAAGCAAAGGAAGGTTCACATCCCATGAAACTCGTGACCTGGAACACCCAGTGGTGCCGAGGGCTGGACGGCATGGTCAGCCCCCGGCGCATCGTCGAAGGCGCGCGTGCGCTGGCCGACTTCGACGTGCTGTGCCTGCAGGAAGTCGCCTCCGGCTACACGCGCATGCCCGGTGCCCCGGCCGACCAGCCGGCCGAGCTGCAGGCCCTGCTGCCGGGCTTCCGCCTGTTCTTCGGTGCCGCGGTCGAGGAGTTCGACGCGCAGGGCGGCCACCTGCGTTTCGGCAACCTGATCGCGACCCGCCTGCCGGTGGCCATGGTGCGGCATCACCCGCTGCCCTGGCCGGCCGACCCGGCAGTCAGCACCATGCCGCGCATGTGCACCGTGGTCACACTGAACAGCCCGGACCTGGGCGCCGTGCGGGTGATGACGACCCATCTCGAGTACTACTCGGCCGCCCAGCGCAGCGCACAAGCCCGGGCGCTGCGCGCCCTGCACGCCGAAGCGTGCGAACAGGCCGCGGCGCCGCCCCAGGCCGGCGACGAGCATTCGCCCTTCCAGCCCAAGCCGCACACGCAGCAGGCGATCCTGTGCGGCGACTTCAACATGGAGGCCACCGACCCGGCCCATGCGGAAATCCAGCAGCCCTTCGGCCTTCAGGCGGCCGGCGGCACGCCTGGCATGCGGCTTCAGGATGCCTGGCCGATCGTGCACGGCCAGCGGCCGCACGACCCGACCTTCCGTCTCTTCGACAAGCAGTACGGCCCCGAGCCGGCCGCCTTCGACTTCGTGTTCGTCAGCGAGCCTTTGATACCTCGGTTGCGGCGCATCGAGGTCGACCGGCAGAGCCGGGCCTCCGACCATCAGCCGGTCGTCGTCGAACTCGAGGGATGATCGGCCCGGTGGCCACCGAGCCACGGTGCGGTTCCGAGAGCGCGATCAGCGGATGCCGTCGAGCAACTGCGGCAGCAGCAACTCCGCCTTGCCGCGCAGCACCGCATCCGCGAAGACATCGACGTGACGGATCGGCTCGGCATTCAGCGTGATGATGGTGGCGCCCTTCTTCATCGCCTCCAGCGGCAGGTCGGCCGCGGGGTAGACCACCGCAGTGCTGCCCACCACGAGGAGGAGATCGCATTGAAGGACGGCATCCTGGGCCGCCACGAGCACGCCCTCGTCGAGCATCTCGCCGAACATCACCACGTCGGGCCGGGCGCGCCCAGCGCAGCGCAGGCAGCGCTTCAAGGGCCAGGGACCGCGGCGATTGCCGCATCCGTCACAGCGCCAGCGCCGCAGCGAGCCGTGCAGTTCGAGCACGTCGTGGCAGCCGGCCAATCCCAGCAGGCCGTCCACGTTCTGCGTGATCAGGCGCGTCGCGGGACGCAAGCGCTGCAGGCGCGCGAGCGCCAGGTGCGCCGGGTTGGGCGCAGCGGCTTCCACCTGCGCCAGCCGCTGCGACCAGAAGCGGCTGAAGCCCGCCGCATTGCGCGCCAGATCGTCGGCATGCGAGAAGCGGACGGCCCCCCGGTTCATCCAGAGGCCGTCCGCATCGCGGTAAGTCGGAATGCCGGAGGCCTTCGACAGGCCTGCGCCCGAGAAGACGACAACGCGTCTCGCGCTGCGCATCAGTTCCTGCGCAGCCTCCAATGTGCCTGCGTCCGTCATGCATACGGGGACCACCGCGCGCCCGGCAACCGGCCGGGCCGCCGTCTGGCCCCGGGCCTACCTTTCGATCGTCAGCGCCACACCCATGCCGCCGCCGATGCACAGCGAGGCAATGCCCTTCTTCGCGTTCTGGCGCTGCATCTCGTGCAGCAAGGTCACCAGGATGCGGCAGCCGGACGCGCCGATCGGGTGGCCGATGGCGATGGCGCCGCCGTTCACGTTGACCTTGTTGATGTCCCAGCCCATCTCGCGATTGACCGCGCAGGCCTGCGCCGCGAAGGCCTCGTTGATCTCGAGCAGGTCGAGGTCGGCGGGCTTCCAGCCGGCGCGCTGCAGGGCCTTCTGCGAGGCCGGCACCGGGCCCATGCCCATGAAGGCCGGGTCGAGGCCGGTGGTCGCATAGCTGGCGATGCGGCCCAGCGGCGTCAGGCCCAGTGCCGCGGCCTTCTTGGCGGTCATCACGAGCACCGCGGCCGCGCCGTCGTTGAGGCCGGAGGCGTTGCCCGCCGTCACGCCGCCGGCCTTGTCGAAGGCGGGACGCAGCGCGGCCAGGCCTTCGGCGTTGGTCTTGCGGTTGATGAACTCGTCCTTGTCGAAGACCACCGGGTCACCCTTCTTCTGCGGGATGGTGACCGAAACGATCTCGTCCTTGAACTTGCCGGCATCCTGCGCCGCGGCGGCCTTGGTCTGGCTGGCGAGCGCGAGTTCGTCCTGCGCGGCGCGGCTGATGTCGTACTTCTTGGCCACGTTCTCGGCCGTGATGCCCATGTGGTACTGGTTGTAGACGTCCCACAGGCCGTCGGTGATCATCGAGTCGACCATCTTCCAGTCGCCCATGCGCTGGCCGTTGCGCGAGTTCATCAGCACGTGCGGGGCCAGGCTCATGCTCTCCTGTCCGCCCGCCACCACGATCTCGCTGTCGCCCGTGGCCACGGCCTGGGCAGCCAGCATCACGGCCTTGAGGCCGGAGCCGCACACGGCGTTGATGGTGAGCGCCGGGGTTTCCTTGGTGATGCCGCTCTTGAGCAGCGCCTGGCGTGCCGGGTTCTGGCCGCAGCCCGCGGTGAGCACCTGGCCCATGATCACCTCGCCGACCTGGTCGGTGCCCACCTTGGCGCGCTCCAGCACGGCCTTGATCACGACCGAGCCCAGTTCGGTGGCCGGAATGCCGGCGATCGTTCCGCCGAACTTGCCCACGGCCGTGCGCGCGGCCGAAACGATGACGATGTCTTCCATGGTGTGTGCTCCGAGGCTGGGGATGGAAAAAGAGAGAGGGAAGGAAAGAAAGAACGAAGGAGATCAGGCTTTCGCCTTGACGTAGCGGCCCGGCGCGGGCTCGATCGCCTGATAGGCGCTGCCCTTGCCGTAGGACCTGGGCGCGGGAATCTGTTTGCCCGCGTGGGTCTTGAGCCAGTCGGACCAGTCGGTCCACCAGCTGCCGGGATGCTCGGTGGCACCCGCGAGCCACTCGGAATGCGTCTTCGGCAGCTTGCCGTCGGCGCGGATCCAGTGGCTGCGCTTCTTCTTCGCGGGCGGATTGATCACGCCGGCGATGTGGCCCGAAGCGCCCATCACGAAGCGCTTCTTGCCTTTGAGCAACTGCGTCGAGGCATAGGCGCCTCCGATGGGCACGATGTGGTCCTCGCGCGAGCCGTAAATGTAGACCGGCGCCTGGATCAGACCGAGGTCGACCGGTTCGCCCGCGACGGTGAGCGCACCCGGAACGGCCAGCTGGTTTTCGTGGTAGGTGTGCCGGATATACCAGCAGTACATGGGCCCGGGCAGATTGGTCGCGTCGCTGTTCCAGTACAGCAGGTCGAAGGGGGGCGGCGTCTCGCCCTTCAGGTAGTTGCCGACGACGTAGTTCCACACCAGATCGTTCGGCCGCAGGAAGCTGAAGGTGGAGGCCAGCTCGCTGCCCGGCAGGAGGCCGCCCGCGCCCATCTGCATCTCGCGGAAGCGCACGAATGCCTCGTCGATGAAGATGTCGAGGATGCCGGTGTCTTCGAAATCCAGCAGCGTGGTCAGCAGCGTGACCGAGGCCGCGGGCTGCTCGCCGCGCGCGGCCAGCAAGGCCAGCGCGGTGGAAAGGATGGTGCCGCCGACGCAGAAGCCCAGCGTGTCGATCTGGCCGCCTTTCTTGTCCTGGCCGGTGATCTCGCGCGTGACCTGGATGGCCTTGATCGCCGCGTCCTCGATGTAGTCGTCCCAGGTGTAGTGCCCCATGGAGCTGTCGGGGTTGCGCCAGCTCACGACGAAGACGCGATGCCCTTGCTCCACCGCATAGCGGATCAGCGAGTTTTCGGGCTGCAGATCGAGGATGTAGAACTTGTTGATGCAAGGCGGCACCAGCAACAGGGGCCGCTCGTAGACCTTGGCCGTCAGCGGCTTGTATTCGAGCAACTGGAACAGCTCGTTCTCGAACACGACCGCGCCCTCGGTGGTCGCGACGTTGCGGCCGACCTCGAAGGCGCTCTCGTCGGTCATGCTGAGGTGGCCCTGGCGCACGTCCTTCAGCAGGTTCTGGATGCCCTTGGCGATGCTCTCGCCTTGCGTGTCGATCGCCTTCTTCTGCGCCTCGGCGTTGAAGGCGATGTAGTTGCTGGGGGCAGAGGCGGCCACCCATTGCTCGACCGCGAAGCGCAGGCGAGCACGCGTCTTTTCATCGGCCTCGACCGCCTCGGCCATGCCGAGCAGGGTGCGGGTGTTGAGCAGGTAGATGGCCGCGGAGAAGGCGGCCACCGGATTGCTGCCCCAGGCCTCGGCCGCGAAGCGACGGTCGCCCCGCGTGCGTGCCGCCATGTCCTGGCGCCACAACGCGGTGGCTTCTTCGACGTATTGCTGTTGCAGTTCCTGGAGCTTGGGTGCCGAGAAAGAGAAATGGGGCATCGCCATGGGCATGGCGGAGGGGGCGCCGCTACCGAGAGACTGGAAGGAGGCCAGCGCCTTCTCCCATCCCTGGGCGAGCGCCTGCTGGAAAGGCGCGAAGGTGGGGTCCGCCGCCTGTTGCGCTGCCTGTTGTTGTTCTCTCATCGTATCTCTCCTGAATCCTCGCCTTGTCGCATCGGCGCTGAGTATGCTGCATCCAGAGCCCCCCGGCCAGCAAACCCCGCCATAACTTTCTGCTTTCCGAAAACTCGCCCATGCATCTCGTCGTCATTGCCTGGCTGTACGTAGCGCTCATGATGGCGGTGGCCGAGGCCACCAACACCAACGGCACGGTGCTCGGCGCGGTTTTTACCTTTCTACTCTACGGCTTGGCGCCGGTGACACTGGTGGTTTACCTGATGGGCGCACCGGGCCGCCGAAAGGCCCTGCGCGCGCGCGAAGCGGCCGAACGAGAGGCCGCCATCCGTGCCGCCGCTGCCGCTTCAGCGGCGCCAGATGCAGGCGGCGAAGCGTCCGCTGGTCCGGTCGCGCCGGTGCGAGAAAAAGAGTAACGGGTTGTTCACGGTGCACCATCGCGCGCTGCCGTCGTTGCCGTAAAGCTGCGTGACGCCGGCCGCCTGCAGGCGCTGGCGCGCGAGTCCCGCGAGGTCGGCCAGCCACTTGCCGGGGACCGCACCTGCTTGGAAGCAGCCCGCGGCCTGGGGCGCGCGGGCCGTGAAGGCCGCGCGCACCTCGTCGCCCACCTCGAAGGCATCCGGCCCGATGCAGGGGCCCAGCCAGGCCAGCAGCTTCCCCGGACCGCCTTCCTCATCGAAAGCGGCTGCAGTGGCCTCGAGCACACCCGCCGCCAGCCCGCGCCAGCCGGCATGTGCAGCGGCCACGCGGCGCCCCCCGCAGTCAGCGAAGAGCACCGGCAGGCAGTCGGCCACCATGATCGTGCAGGCGATGCGAGGGTTCGCGGTAGTGCACGCGTCCCCCTCGCTGCCGTCGGGCGTGTGCGTCTCCATCTCCAGAACGTGCGTGCCATGCACCTGCTGCAGGAACACGGGCCGCACCCCGATCGTCTCCTGAAGCCGCTTCCGATTGGCCGCCACGTGCGCCGGCTCGTCGCCGACGTGATCGCCGAGATTGAGGCTTTCATAGGCGCCGCCGGACACACCTCCCGCACGGGTGGTGCACAGCGCCTGCACGCCGGCTGGCAAGGGCCAGTCCGGCACCAGCACCTCGCGGAGCGGCATCATCAGGTTTCTGCGTCGGGGCAGCGCGAGGGCTGCGCGCGCTGGAAGGCATCGAGCTGCATGCAGGCCTCGTAGACCGCCATGGTGCGCGGCAGTCCGCTCAGGTCGCAGTCGAAGCGCTGGGCGTTGAAGATCTGCGGCACCAGGCAGCAATCCGCCAGCGTGGGCGTATCGCCCCAGCAGTAGACGCTGGCCGGACGCTGCGCCAGCTGGCGCTCGAAGCCCAGCATGCCCTCGCGCACCCAGTGGCGATACCAGGTGTTCTTGGCGTCGTCGTCGAGCTTGAGTTCACGCACGAGGTACTTCAGCACGCGCAGGTTGTTGAGCGGATGGATCTCGCAGGCGATGGACTGCGCCATCGCCCGGACGTGGGCACGGCCCACCGGGTCATGCGGCAGCAGCGAGGGCTCGGGCTGGATCTCGTCCAGGTACTCGATGATGGCCATCGACTGGGTAAAGCGCTCGCCGTCGTCTTCCAGAAGCGGCACGAGCATGTCGGGCGAGATAGCCGAGAAGGGCCCGGTCTTGTGGTCGCCGCGGGCGATGTGGACCGGAATGTACTCGTAGTCCAGCCCCTTGAGGTTCAGGGCGATGCGCACGCGGAATGAGGCGGAGGAGCGGAAATAGTTGTGCAGCTTCATCATGGCCCGAAGCATAGTCCTCCTCGCCGGGCCGGAGCCGAAAGCCGGGCGCCGCCCGGCGCCCTCTGGCAAACTGCCGCTTTCGTTCGAAAAGGACTTTTTCCCCCCATGGCTTCCGACTACGTCTTCACGCCCCCGGCGACGGTATCCCTGCCCGTGGTGGGCCGCAGCGCGCGCTTCCCGGTCCACCGCATCTACTGCGTCGGCCGCAACTACGAGGAGCATGCGAAGGAGATGGGCTTCACCGGCCGCGAGCCACCCTTCTTCTTCATGAAGCCGGCCGACGCCGCAGTCGCGGTGGATGCCGGCAGCACGGGCACGATGGCCTACCCCACGCTGACGAAGAACCTCCACCATGAGATCGAGCTGGTCGCGGCCATCGGCACCGGCGGCAAGAACATCAAGGCGGCCGATGCGATGAAGCACATCTTCGGCTATGCCGTCGGCCTGGACATGACGCGCCGCGACCTGCAGGGCGACATGAAGAAGCAGGGCCGCCCCTGGGACATCGGCAAGAGCTTCGAACAGAGCGCGCCCACCGGCCCGATCGTGCCCGCGGCCGACGCCGGCGACATCGAGCACGCCGAGATCTCGCTGCAGGTCAACGGCCAGGATCGCCAGCGCAGCAACGTGAGCAAGCTGATCTGGAACATCGCCGAGACCATCGAGCATCTCTCGGCCGCCTGGGAACTGCAGCCCGGCGATCTGATTTTCACCGGCACCCCCGAGGGCGTGGCCGCCGTGGTGGCGGGCGACACCCTGGTCGGCCAGGTCACCGGCCTGCCCGCGCTCACCGTGAAGATCGTCTGACTGACCGCGGCCTCCGATGCTCCTGCGCGTTCCCATCAAGCACTGCAAGAACTGCGGCACGGCGGTGGTCTACCGCATTCCCGACGACGGCGACACGCGCGAGCGTGCCGTCTGCCCGACCTGCCACACCGTGCATTACGAGAACCCACTCAACGTGGTGGGCACCATCCCCGTCCTGGACGATCGCGTGCTGCTCTGCAAACGCAATATCGAGCCGCGCTGGGGCAAGTGGACGCTGCCGGCAGGCTTCATGGAGCTCAACGAAACCACGGCACAGGGCGCGGCCCGCGAGACCGACGAGGAGGCCGGCGCCGAGTACGAAATGGAAGGCCTGTTCGCGGTGATGAGCGTGGTGCGGGTCGGGCAGGTGCACCTGTTCTACCGGGCCCGCCTCCTGAGCGACAAGTTCGACCCCGGCCACGAGACCATCGAGGCCCGCCTCTTCAAGGAAGACGAGATCCCCTGGGACGAGATCGCCTTCCGCACCGTGCGGGAGGCGCTCACCCACTACTTCGAGGACCGGCGCCGGGGCAGTTTCGACCGCGTCCACACGCTGGACATCGTATGAAAGCCTGGCATGCATCGCTGTGCGGCGCGTTGCTGCTCGCCGCTCAGGCCCACGCCGAGCCCGTTGGCGAAGTCGACACCGCCTTCAAGCTGATCGGCCCGGACCACAAGATCGTGGTAGAGGCCTACGACGACCCGAAGGTCATCGGCGTCACCTGCTACGTCTCGCGCGCCAAGACCGGCGGCGTCTCCGGCGCGCTCGGCCTGGCCGAGGACAAGGCAGAGGCCTCCATCGCCTGTCGACAGGTCGGTCCTGTGCGGGTGACCCAGCCGCTGGCCAAGCGCGAGGAGGTCTACAGTGAGCGCCTGTCGATCCTGTTCAAGCGCCTTCGCGTGGTGCGCATGGTGGACGCCACGCGCAACACCCTTGTCTACCTGACTTACTCCGACCTGCTGATCGACGGCTCCCCCAAGAACAGCGTGACCGCCGTGCCCATCGACCGCGCCACGCCGATCCCGTTGAAATGACGCAGCGCCCCCGTGCTTCTTCCTTTGCATCTCGCCACCCTGCGCCCGTGAATTCGGCCAGGTCCTACACCGATCCGGGAACCGGCGGTGTCAAATGCCTTCGAAAAAGCGTCATGCATTCCAAGACCTTCGCACTTCGCGCCGGCCTGCTCGCCGCTGTGGCCACCGGGCTCGTTGCCTGCAGCACCACGCCCCTGCCGCCGCAGCGCCCCCTGCCTTCCTCCATTCCCGCCACGCCGCCGACCGCCAAACCACCGCCGGCGCCGGTGCCGGCGGCCTTCATCCGGCCCGCCTCCGGGCCCACCCTTTCGCGCTTCGACGGCAAGAACAACAAGGGCCTGGACATCGCCGGCAGCCTGGGCGACCCGATCATCGCCTCCGCCGATGGCCGCGTGGTCTATGTGGGCGGCGAACTGCGTGGCTACGGCAACATGGTGATCCTCAAGCACAACGAGACCTACCTCACGGCCTACGCCCACGCGCAGAGCATCCTGGTCAAGGAAAAGGACGTGGTGCGCCAGGGCCAGAAGATCGCCGAGATGGGCAGCAGCGGCGCCGATCGCGTCAAGCTGCACTTCGAGCTGCGCAAGCAGGGCGTGGCGGTCGATCCCGAGCCCTATCTCAGCGGCCAGCTTCGCTGATCGTCTCCGTCGCGCCCCGAGGAGAAAGTACGCCGCCACCCGGCGGGTGGGGGCAATAATGCCGCCACCGTCGCGCAGCGGCCTTCTCCATTCGCGGGGCTTCCATGGATCGCATCGATGCGATGAACACCTTCGTCCGGGTCGTCGAGGCAGGCAGCTTCACGCGGGCCGCCAGCCAGCTCGACCTGCCGAAGGCCACCGTGACGCGGCTCATCCAGGGCCTGGAGCAAGACCTGCAGGTCCGCCTGCTCCATCGCAGCACGCGCTCGCTCACGGTGACGCCCGAAGGCGCGTCCTACTACGAGCGGATCGTGAAGTTGCTGGACGAACTCGCCGAGATCGAATCCGCCACCCGACAGTCGAGGGCGAGGCCCTCCGGCAAGGTCCGCATCGAGACCACCGCCGCGATTGCCACGATGGTCATCGTGCCGGCACTGGCCGAGTTCTACCGCGACTACCCCGACGTGGGGATCGAGCTGAGCATCGGCAACAAGACCATCGACCTCGTGGCCGAAGGCATGGACTGTGCGATCCGTGTCGGTGAGGTGAGCGAACAGCAGGTGGTGGCCCGAAGGATCGGCGACTTCCAGTTCGCCATCTGCGCAACGCCTGGCTTCGTCGCGGCCCATGGCGCGCCCAGGACGCCGGACGAGCTGAGCACGCGCGCCACCATCGGCCTGACGGCCGGCTCGGGCCGCACCCTGCCATTCCGCTTTGCCGACGGCCGCTCGGAGACCGAGGTGGCGCTGAACCACCGCCTCGCCGTGAACGACAGCAACACCTACCTGGCCGCGGCCCTCGCCGGGCTGGGCATCATCCAGGCACCCACCTACTCGGTCCGTGACGCCATCGAGAACGGCCAGCTCGTCCCGCTGCTGCAGGACTGGCAGACGCCCGTCCATCCGGTGAGCGTCGTGTATGCCCCCAATCGCTACCTCAGCGCCAAGGTCCGCGTCTTCATCGACTGGGCCGTGACGCTGTTCGAGCGCCACGCGTCGCTGCGCCGGGCACCCTAAGGCCTGTCAAGGCTATGCGAGGGTCACCGTCGCGGATTCGTGAGGCGTCATGAGGCGCACACGCTTCGCGCCAGGAGGTGCGCAGGTGGCCTCCCGCCCTTCGCCCCAGCGATTGTTTCCGTGATGGCAACGCCGCGGTTCAGAAACGCTAGGGTTTTTACCTAGTTTTTGGTGCAAACTTCATTGCACAGAGCAGCCAACGACTGTTCTGAGCGAACAGGGCACCGAGCGAGGTGGCCGCCCCCCGAAGGGCGACGACCACACGCACGACCGGTTCGACATCGTTCAAAGCCAAGACCAAGGAATCTGAAATGAAGACCTCGAAGATCATCGCTGCCGCCGCTCTTTCCCTCCTCGCCGCCGTCGGCGCTCAGGCCGAGACCTACCAGGGCGTGCATCCCCTCGTCGACGGCAAGAGCCGCGCCGAAGTGCGTGCCGAAGCCGTGGTTGCCGCGCGCGCCGACAACCCCTACGGTGAGGGCGTCTCCTCGCATGTCGCGGCGCCGCTGCTGGCCTCCGCCCCCCGCGCCATCGTGCGCAACGAAGCGGTCGCCGCGGCGCACGGCCCGAACCCCTACGCCGACGGCTTCGGCCAGGGCGTGGCCTCGGTCCAGCGCGGCATCGTCGACCGCGCCACGGTTCGCGCTCAGGCCCGGGCCACCGCGCGCGGCGACCAACTCGCGCTGTAAGCCGATTTAACCGACGCCGGTTGAAGGGAAGAGCCGGGGCCATGCACTGCATGGCCCCGGCTTTTTGCTGCGCGAAGTGATTGCACGGCTTGCGCGCCTTCGCGCTGAAATTCAACGCTGGGTCTCGCCATAGGTAGCGGCGCCCTTGGCGCTGATCGCCCGCGCTTCCGAGCGCACGGTGGCGCGATCCGCCAGCCGGGCCGGTTGCGCCATGCCCGTTCCGCCGTTGCTGATCCGCAGAGGACGCATCGCTTCCTGCTGCACCGCAGCGCGCGACAGCGACGGCTGGAACGGTTGTGGCGGCAGCGGATTCTGCTCGCCCTGGTAGGCCTGCGCCCCAATGCTGGCGAAACTCGCGCAGCCGAGGGCGACCAGCGGAACGAAGCGGCGGAAGTGGATCTGCATGAGCGTGCTCCTGAGTTGAACGCCGCGGCGAACCACGCAGCGGCTTCAACACATACGTCGCGCAGCGGGTTTCGGATTCACAGCCCTGCCCCGGCGTCAGCCGCGCCCGTCCCGGTTGTCAGACCGCCTCTCGCAAGCCCGCGCGTTCGCGTCCGGCGATTGCACTTTCCGGCAGCTCACACACTCCAACCCACCACACACCCAACAAGGAGACAAGACATGCCGGATGACCTCAGCCAACGCGGCCCGCAGGACCGGTCGCGCATCAACGTCAGCGAAATCCACGAACTGCGCTACTGGACCCAGACGCTGGGCGTCAGCGAAGCGCAGCTGCGCGCGGCTGTCGCAGCCGCGGGCACTTCGGCCGAGGCAGTGCGCCGGTACCTCGGCAAATGAAGCGAGATCACTGAGACGTCGGCTGAACCAGGGGCCGGACATGGCCAGGAACATCCTCTTCGTCTATCGCGGTTTCCACTTCATGTGCAGCGCCGAGAAGGAGGGGCCGGCCCGCTTTCGGCCGGTGGTCGTGCGCGAGCTGGGATGGCCGAGCGAACAGCGCGTGCCGCTGATTTACGACGCCGACGTCTGCCGGACCGAAGCGCAGGCGCTGCGCCATGCGGAGCAACAGGCCATGCACTGGGCCGACAGCCGGGTGGTGCTGCACGAGACCTGAAGTGCAAAGGAGAACCTCCATGCCGCCGATGGAACTGCTTCACCAGATCGCGCGCGAGCCGCTGCCCTGCACCATTTACGCGCCGGCCGAGATCGACAAGCTGCGCGTGCTGCGTGCCGCCGAACTGGTGACCGCCTTCATCCCCCCGGCCGAAACGCTGCCTCACGGCGAAAGCCACAAGCCGGCCCAGGTGTTGAGCATCACGGACAAGGGGCAGCAGGCCCTCGAAGGAGGCCTGGAAGATGCCGTGGCGGCAGAGCTGGCGCTCGCCAGGATGCATTGCCGAAACCAGGGAAGTCACTGATCAATCGGGGCATCCAGTATCCATTGCGGCAACAGCAGTACCCATTCCGCCGTGCTGGGCGTGCTGCTGGCCTTGCTGTTCAACGAGCCCTTCCTTCGGGCGTATCGCGCACGTGCTGCTGCCTTCTTCGCTTCGTCGGAAGAAGCGCCGCGCTAAAGCAGCGAATGGCCGGTGGTGAGCATGCACGAATCAGGCTCGGAAGACTCCCGCGAAGGGGGCAGGTCCGCGAGCCGCGACGCAGGCTCAGGCTCAGGCTCAACTTCGCCGATGCCGATGGCAGCCATGGGCTTCCCGAAGGGCGCCAAGCCCTGCAGCACGCGCAGCGCCGAGGCGCCCTGGATCAGCGCCTCCGAATAATCGGGCAGGCCCTTGGTGGAGGAGTCCACCGGCCGATAGACCAGGCACTCCTCCGAATCCGCCTGCACGGCCTCCATCAGGACCCAATGGAATTCAAAGGGCTCGAGTTCGAGAACGGTCAGGGCAAGATCGCGCAGCGCCATGGGGGAAACCTCTTATCCGTTGTTTCGCTGAATTGTTGCAGGCGCAGAATTCGCGACAAAGGGAATATTGCACGATGCGGCACGGCGAAGACCGAAGCCTCCGCCGCGCGTGACAAGGTGCCGCGGCGCGGCGCGGTGATCAGCCGAGGCGCACCGGTACGAAGATGCGGTCGCCGTCACGCTGGATCAGCAGCGCGACCGACTTGTCGGCCTTGGCCGCCACCTCGCGCACCTGCTCGACGCTCTTGGCCGGCGTGCCGTTGATGGCCAGCAGCACGTCGCCGGGCTGCACACCCGCCATGGCTGCAGGGCCGCCGGTGCCTTCGATCAGCAGGCCGGCATCCACGTGGGCTTCGCGCCGCTCCTGCGGCTGCAGCGGCCGCAGCGCCAGGCCGAGCTTGCCGTTGCCGGGGCCAGCTTCGTTCTTCGCGACCGTGCGCGTCTTGTCGCCGGCGTCGCCCAGGCGCGCGCTGATCTCGTGGCGCTCACCCTGGCGCCACACGTCCAGCGTGATGCGCGTGCCGGGCTTCTTCTGGCCGATCAGAGCCGGCAGGTCGCCTGAGGCGACGATGGACTGGCCGTCGACCCCGCGGATGACGTCGCCCGAGCGCAGGCCGGCCTCGTCCGCCGGGCCGCCCTTCTCCACGTTCGACACCAGCGCGCCCTCGGGCTTGTCGAGCTTGAAGGAATCGGCCAGGGTCTGGTTGACCTCCTGCACCGCGACGCCCAGGCGGCCGTGGGTCGCTTTGCCGGTGGCGACGATCTGGTCCTTGACCTGGACCGCGATGTCGATCGGGATCGAGAAGGACACGCCCTGGAAGCCGCCGCTGCGGCTGTAGATCTGCGAGTTGATGCCGACCACCTCGCCGCGCGTGTTGAGCAGCGGGCCGCCGGAGTTGCCGGGGTTGATCGCGACGTCGGTCTGGATGAACGGTACGTAGGTGTCGTCAGGCAGCGAGCGGCCCTTGGCGCTCACCACGCCGGCCGTGACCGTGTTTTCGAAGCCGAAAGGCGAGCCGATGGCCAGCACCCATTCGCCGACCTTCAGGTCCTTGTTGCTGCCCAGCGCGAGCGTCGGCAGGTTCTTCGCGTCGATCTTGAGCACGGCGATGTCGGTCTTGGCATCGGAGCCCAGCACCTTCGCGCGGAACTCGCGGCGGTCGGTCAGCTTGACCGTGACCTCGTTGGCGTCCTTCACGACGTGGGCGTTGGTGAGGATCACGCCGTCGGGGCTGACGATGAAGCCCGAGCCCTGGCCGCGCACGGGCATCTCGCGCTGCTGGCCGCGAGGGCCGAAGCCGCCGCCGAAACGGCGGAAGAACTCGAACATGGGATCGTCAGGGTCCAGGCCGGCTGCGCCGTCCATGGATGTCTTGGTGATGCCGGTCACGCTGATGTTGACCACGGCCGGGCCGACGCGCGAGGTGAGGGCCGAGAAGTCTGGCATGGTGACCAGCGGCGTGGCCGCAACGGCAACCGGCGCGGCAGCCGGTGTGCCCACGGCGCTGGCGCTGGTGTAGGCGCCCGCGCCGACGGCACCGATCACGCCGGCAGCAGCGAGTGCGGCTGCGAGCGCACGGGGCGAATTCAGACGGACTTTCATGGAGCTTCCTTTCGATGTGTCAGGGGAACACGATGGAAAGGAATGTCGGCGCAGTCGCTTAAGCTCGACTTAAATTCAATAAGGGAAACGCAGCGCGACCCGCAACCCACCCAGGGCCTCGGAGTGGCCGATGTCCAGTTGCGCGCCATGCTGGTCGGCGATGGACTTGACGATCGCGAGCCCCAGCCCGCTGCCCGGCGCCTGCGGCTCGCCGGCGCGGTAAAAGCGGTCCAGCACGCGCTCGCGCTCCGCGGCCGGCAGGCCGGGGCCGCTGTCCTCGACGGTGAGTTCGGTGGCACCGCCCTGCCGCGCGATGCGGATGTCGACGCGCCCGCCCTCGGGGGTGTACTTGACCGCGTTGTCGAGCAGGTTGCGCAGCAGCGTACGCAGAGCGTCCTGCCGGCCCCGCACTCGGGCGGCGTCGGCCTCCGCGTCGGCGATGCCGATGTCGATCCGGCGTGCCTGCGCGCCGGCAATGGCATCGGAAAGCGCGAGCCGCGCGACCTCGCGCAGGTCCACCCACTCGGGCGGCACGCCGGCCGCGCTGCTGGCTTCATGCCGGGCCAGCGCCAGCATCTGCTCGACCAAGCGGGTGGCGCGGTCGATGCCGGCGGCCAGGCGGCCGACGGCCAGGTCCCGCGCGGCGGCGTCGTGCGCGCGCTGCAGACCCTGCACCTGCAGCTTGAGCGCGGCCAGCGGCGAGCGCAGCTCGTGGGCGGCGTCGGCCACGAAATGCTTCTGCGCCTCGAAGGCGCGGTGGACGCGGCCGAACAGCAGGTTGAGCTCGTGCACCAGCGGACGCACCTCCTCCGGCAGGCCGCCCTCGCTGACCGGCGACAGATCGTCGGCCTGGCGCGCCGCGACCTGGCTGCGCACGCGCGCCACCGGCGCCAGCGAGCGGCTCACCACCCACCACACCACGAGCATCAGGAGTGGAGCGGCCAACGCGATCGGGGCAACCGTGCGCAGCGCCAGCGTACCCGCCATGTTCCGTCGCGCGGCCATGTCCTGCGCGACCTGGATCACCAGCGTGCGGCTCTGCAGCGAGAACACGCGGTAGGTCGTGCCGCGGGCACGGACGTTGGAGAAGCCCAGCACCGCGCGCTGGGGCAGCGCGGCCTGCGCGGCCGACTCGAAGATGCGCTGGCCGTCCAGGGTCCACACCTGGACGACGAATTCGATGTTCTCTTCGCCGTCGCCCAGGCCGCTCACGGCCGCGCTCGGCGGCAGGCCAGCGCGCAGGGACAGGGCCATCTGCTGCATGTGGTAGTCGAAGATCTGGTCGGCTTCCTGGAGCACGGTGCGGTAGGCGACGAAGCCCTGCACACCGGCGGCCAGCACGATGGCCGCCAGCAGGAACAGCAGCAGCCTGGCTCTCAAGGACTTCATCAAGGCGTCATTCCTTCGGCACCATGTATCCCACCCCCCGCACGTTGCGGATCAGGTCCGCGCCCAGCTTCTTGCGCAGGCCGTGCACGTAGACCTCGACCGCGTTGCTGCTGATCTCGTCCTTCCAGCCGTAGAGCTTTTCCTCCAGCTGCGCGCGCGACAGCACCATGCCGGGCCGCGCGATCAGGGGCTCCAGCACGGCCCATTCGCGCGCGGACAGCACCACGGGCTGGCCGTTCACCGTCACTTCTCGGGTGGTCGGCTGGATGCTCACGCCCATGTGCTCGTAGACCGGCTCGGCCCGGCCGGAAGCGCGGCGCAGGAGCGCCCGGATGCGGGCCAGCAGCTCGTCGAGGTCGTAGGGCTTGAGGACGTAGTCGTCCGCGCCGGCGTCCAGGCCCTCGATGCGCTGCTGCACCGAGTCGCGCGCGGTGGCGATCAGCACCGGCATGCGCTGCTTGCGCGCGCGCAATGCACGCAGCACGTCCAGGCCGTCGCGGCGGGGCACGCCGAGGTCCAGCAGAACCAGGTCGTACTGCTGGGTGCGCAGTGCGGTGTCGGCGGTCTCGCCGTCCTTCACCCAGTCGACCGCGTAGTTCTCGGCGCGCAGGAGGTCGAGCACGGCCTCGCCGATCATCACGTCGTCTTCGACCAGCAGGAGTCGCATGGAGTTGGTCCGGCAAAAGAGGGGTGGGAGATCGTAGCGTGCGCGAAGTTCAGTGCATCAGAGCAGCGAGCGCACCTCGCGCGCGGCCTCGAAGAGAAGCGGCAGCATGTCGCGGCGCAGGGCCTCTTCCTGGTAACGCCCGCCCGACAGCACCACGTTGAGCGCGGCCACGGTATGGCCCCGCATGTCGCGCAAGGGCACGGCCAGGGCCTGGACACCGAGCTCATGCTCCTCGCTGGCGAAGCAACAGTCGTCCTTGCGCACTTGCGCGATGCGCTGGCGCAGCTGCCGCACCTGAGTGACCGTGTGCGGCGTGAGACGTGGCAGCACGCGCCCCTTGAGCCAGCGCGCGAGCTGCGACGTATTCATCGACGCCAGCAGCACGCGGCCGGTGGAGGTCGCATGCGCGGGCAGGCGCGCACCCAGGTGCAGGCCGTAGGCGAGGACGCGGGTGGGCGTGCCGTAGTTGCCGCTGCGCGCGATGATCACCACCTCCTCTCCGTCCAGTACCACGGCGGAGAATGATTCGCCGGTCTGCGCCGCCAGGCGGTTGAGCGTGGGCTGCAGCGCGCGCGGCAGGCGCGAGGAAGCCAGGTAGCTGCCCGAGAAGCGCAGCACCTTCGGCGCCATCCAGAAGTAGCTGCCGTCGGTCTCCAGGTAGCCCAGGTGGGCCAGCGTCAGCAGGTGGCGGCGGGCGGCGGCGCGGGTCAGGCCGGCGCGCTCGGCGGCCAGCGTGGCATTGAGGCGCTGGCGCTCGGTGTCGAAGCTCTCTAGCACGGCCATGCCCTTGGCAATGCCCTCGATGAAGTCCGGCTTGGCGATGGTCACGGCGATGCGGCAGGTTCAAGTGTTGCGCGATCATCGCGCAGCTGACCTCATCATCGCACAGCGCGTCGACGCATGGCGCCCAGGAAAGGCCGCTTCGCCCTACGCTCGGATTCGTTGCCAGACAGGAGAAACCCATGCGCACCCAAGTCGCGATCATCGGCGCCGGCCCGGCCGGATTGCTGCTCGGCCAGCTTCTTTTCAGGGCCGGCATCGACAACGTCATCGTCGAACGGCAGAGCGCCGACTACGTGCTCGGCCGCATCCGCGCCGGCGTGCTGGAGCAGGTCACGATGGACCTGCTCCAGCGCGCGGGGGTCGACGCGCGCGCCCAGGCCGAAGGGCTGCCGCACCAGGGCATCGAGCTGTTGTTCAAGGGCGCGCGCCACCGCATCGACATGCATGGCCTGACCGGCGGCAAGCAGGTCACGGTCTATGGCCAGACCGAGGTGACTCACGACCTCATGAACGCACGGGAAGCGGAAGGCCTGCGCACCATCTACGGCGCCGCCAACGTGAGCCTGCACGGCTTCGACGGCGAGCGCCCCACCGTGCGCTACGAGAAGGACGGCGCCACGCACGAGATCCAGTGCGACTTCATCGCCGGGTGTGACGGCTACCACGGCGTAAGCCGCACCAGCGTGCCGGCCGGGGCCATTCACACCTACGAGAAGGTTTATCCCTTCGGCTGGCTCGGCGTGCTCGCCGACGTTCCGCCGGTGTCGCACGAGCTGATCTACGCGAACACCCAACGCGGCTTCGCACTGTGCAGCATGCGCAGCACCACGCGCAGCCGCTTCTACGTGCAGGTGCCGGTGGAGGAGCGCGTGGAGAACTGGAGCGACGAGGCCTTCTGGAACGAGCTGCGCCTGCGCCTGGACCCGGAGGCGCGCGAGCGCCTGGTGACCGGCCCCTCGCTGGAGAAGAGCATCGCGCCGCTGCGCAGCTTCGTGGCAGAGCCGATGCGCTTCGGCCGGCTGTTCCTCGCGGGCGATGCGGCCCACATCGTGCCGCCCACGGGCGCCAAGGGCCTCAACCTCGCGACCGCCGATGTCGGCTTCCTGTCGCGCGCCTTCGAGATCTTCTACCGCGAGCGCAGCACCTCGGCGCTGGACCGCTATTCGGAGCTCTGTCTGCGCAGGGTCTGGAAGGCGGAACGCTTTTCATGGTGGTTCACCTCGCTCATGCACCGCTTTCCGGACACCGGCGAATTCGGACAGAAGATCCAGGAAGCCGAACTCGACTACCTGGTGCACTCGCATGCCGCCTCGACTTCGCTGGCGGAGAACTACGTCGGCCTGCCACTCGAGGATTTCTGAGGCCCCGGCCTCAAGGCCCGGGCTGCATGAGCTGCCAGACGCGCGCGGGCGTCAGCGGCATGTCGAGTCGCTCGGCCAACGTCTCCATGCCGTTGCGCGCCAGCGCATCAGCCACCGCGTTGACCACTGCCGGAGTGGCGCCGATGGTGCCGAGTTCGCCCACGCCCTTCACGCCCAGGGGGTTGTTGAGGCAGGGCGTGCTCTCGTCCATCTCGGTCTTCATCATGGCACTGACGATCTCGGCGCGCGGTGCGGCATAGTCCATCAGGCTGCCGGTCACGGGCTGGCCGGTCTCCGGGTCGTAGACCACGCGCTCGACCAGCGCCTGCCCGATGCCCTGCACGGCGCCGCCCTCGAGCTGGCCGCGCACGATGAGGGGGTTGATGACCCGGCCCACGTCGTTGACGGACGCATAGGCCACGACGCCGATCTCGCCGGTGGGCGGGTCGATCTCGACCTCGCAGATGTGGCAGCCGTTGGGCCAGGTGGGGCCGGCGACGGCGCTGGTGGAGTCGACGAAGATTTCGCGTTCCGGCTGGCGCCCGGCCAGGGCGAACAGGTCCAGCTGCAAATCGGTGCCCGGCACCTGGAAAATCCCGCCGCTGTACTGGAGGTCTTCGGGCGCGACTTCGAGTTCCTGCGCGGCCAGGCCGCGAGCCTTGTCGATGGTGCGCTCGGCGCCCACGCGCACGGCCGACCCGCCCGTGAAGATGGAACGCGAGCCGGCGCTGCCGAAACCGTCGCCGCGGTCCGTGTCGCCCAGCACGATGCGCACCCGGTCCAGGGGCACTCCGAAGGCGTCGACCACCAGCTGCGCCAGCGTGGTGCCGATGCCCTGCCCCATCGCATTGACGGCTGAGAACACCTCGATCACACCATCGGCTTGCACTGAGACGGTCACGCGCTCTTCGAAGACGTTGCCGCCGGTCCATTCGAGAAAGGTGGCAATGCCGAGCCCGCGCAGGCAACCCCGCTGCCGCGACTCCTCGGCGCGCGCGTCGAATCCCTGCCAGTCGGCCAGGGCCAGGGCCTGGTCCATCACCGATTCGAAGCGGCCGGTGTCGTAGGTCTGCTGCATCGGATTGGTGTAGGGCATCTGGTCCGGCTGGATGAAATTGCGCCGGCGCAACTCGATGCGGTCGATGCCGATCTGTCGGGCCGCTTCGTCCATGAGCCGCTCGATGGTGTAGATCGCCTCCGGCCGGCCGGCGCCCCGGTAGGCGCCGGTCGGGGCGGTGTTGGTGAGCACCGCCAGGAAGTGAAAGTCGATGGTCCGGATGTCGTAGACACTGGTTTGCACCCAGGGGCCGATCAGCAGCTGGATCGCGACGCCGGTGCCGGTGGCGTAGGCGCCCACGTTGGCCAGGGTGCGAATGCGCAGCGCGAGGATCTTCCCCTGCCCATCGAGCGCCAACTCGGCCCGCGCCTCGATGTCGCGGCCGTGGGACGTGGCCAGGAATTCCTCGCTGCGGTCGGCCACCCACTTGACCGGACGGCGCAGCACGTGGGCGGCATAGGCCACCACGATGTCCTCGGGGTAGGCACCGGTTTTCATGCCGAAGCCGCCACCGACGTCGCCCACGACCACGCGCACCTGCTCCCGCGGCAGGCCGATTGCGTCGCACACGGAGTTGCGCACGCCCGAGGGCATCTGGGTGCTCATCCGGATGGTGAGCCGGCCCGAGGGCGCGTCCACGTCGGCCAGCACGGAGCGCGGCTCGATGGTGAGGGCGACCACGCGCTGGTTGACGATGTCCAGCGCCACCACGTGTTCGGCCCGGGAGAAGGCTTCGCTGGCCGCTTCGACGCTGCCGTGACGCATCTCGGCCGCGATGTTGCCGGTGGCCGCCGGCCAGATCAGCGGGGCGCCTTCGGCGGCCGCGGCCTGGGTCTCCACCACCATCGGCAGTTCCTCGTAGTCGACCAGCACCGCCTCGGCGGCATCGCGGGCCTCGCGCACGCTCTCGGCGATCACGGCCGCGACCGGCTCGCCCACGAAACGCACCGTGTCCACCGCCAGCACATGGCGCGGCGGCGTCGCGCAGTCCGCGCCGTCGGACCGCTTGAAGGCCACGGCGCCCGGCATGGGCCGCACGTTGGCCTGGCGGAGCTCGGCGCCGGTGAGCACGCGCAGTACACCGGGCATCGCCGACGCGGCAGCCGTGTCGACCGATGCCACCTTCGCGTGCGGATAGGGGGAACGCACGAACACGAGATGGGTCTGACCCGGCAGCGTGACGTCGTCCGTGTAGCGGCCGGCGCCGGCCAGGAGGCTCTCGTCCTCGACGCGCCGAACGGCCTGGCCGCTGCCGAAGCGGGTGGGGGTGGTTTGTGCTGTCACCGTGGTCCTCTTGCAGTTGTGCGCTGTGGGGTGTGGTGCGTGCTGCAGACGCGCTGGCTTGGCATGCAGCTGTTGTGCGCCGGCCGCACGCAGGGAACGACTATATGGGCTTCCCGCCTTTTCGGCGCCCGACGACAACGTGCGCCCTGGAAGACGTGTATACCTTCGACCATGCAACTGCCCTGGCTCGCTCCCGGTGACCCCCTGCCCGACGCCGCGACGGCCTGGGGTGAATCCGACCCCGTGCCCGGCCTGCTGGCGGCCGGCGGCGGCCTCGACGTGGCCAGCCTGCTGCAGGCCTATTCGCACGGCATCTTTCCGTGGTTCAGCGAGGGCCAGCCCATTCTTTGGTGGAGCCCGGACCCGCGCATGGTGCTGGAGACAGACCGGTTCCACCTGCATCGGTCGCTGCGCAAGGCGCTGCAGCGCTTTGCCGCCGCGCCGGACTGCGAGATCCGGATCGACCACGGCTTCGAGGCGGTGATCCGGGCCTGCGCCGAGGCACCCCGGGTCGGGCAGAACGGCACCTGGATCCTGCCGGAGATGGTTCAGGCGTACACCGCCTTGCACCTGGCCGGGCACGCGCACAGTGTCGAGACCTGGATCGGCGGCGAACTGACAGGCGGGCTCTACTGCGTGGCTGTCGGCCGCGCCGTATTCGGCGAGTCGATGTTCGCGCGCCGGCCCGATGCATCCAAGATCGCGCTGGCCGCACTGGTGGCCTTCTGCCGTCGTCACGGCATCGGCATGATCGACTGTCAGCAGAACACCAGCCACCTGGCCAGCCTCGGCGCGCGTGAAATGCCACGTGCGCGCTTTCTGTCGCACGTGGCAGGGGCACGTCAGCAAGGCGGCCCATCGTGGCGTTTCGACCCCGTATACTGGTCCGAACTCCTGTCCGCGCGAAGCTCCCGACCGACGTGACGCACCTCAAGGATCTCCCGCTCCACACGCTGCAGTTCTACGCGACGGCACCCTACCCCTGCAGCTACCTGCCGGACCGGCAGGCCCGATCGCAGGTGGCGACGCCGAGCCACCTGATCCACAACGACGCCTACTCCGACCTGGTGCTCAGCGGCTTCCGCCGCAGCGGCATGTTCACCTACCGGCCCCACTGCGACGGCTGCAACGCCTGCGTGCCGCTGCGCGTGCTGGTCAACGAGTTCAAACCCAAGCGCAGCCAGCGCCGCGCGCAAGCGCGCCATGCCGACCTGCAGGCCCGGGTGCTCAAGCTGTGCTTCGTACCAGAGCACTACCAGCTCTACCTTCGCTACCAGAACGGCAGGCATGCGGGCGGCGGCATGGACCACGACAGCATCGACCAGTACACCCAGTTCCTGCTGCAGAGCCGGGTCAACTCACGCCTGGTCGAATTCCGCGAGACCCAGCCGGATGGCAGTCCAGGCGCGCTGAAGATGGTGTCCATCCTCGACGTGCTGAACGATGGGCTCTCGGCTGTCTACACCTTCTACGAGCCGGAACCCGGGGCGGGCTATGGCAACTACAGCGTGCTCTGGCAGATCGAACAGGCGCGCAAGCTGGGCCTGGCGCACGTCTATCTGGGCTACTGGATCAAGGGCAGTGCCAAGATGAACTACAAGGCTCGCTTCACCCCTCATGAGGTGCTGGTCGGCGGCCAGTGGCAAGCCATGAACGATTTCACCAAGTAAAATCGCAACCGGTTCCTTCCACCGCGTTGCCCATGAGAAAAACCCAATCAGATATCCCGGCCGCGCCCGTCATCCAGGTGATCGAGCGCATGTTCTCGCTGATCGACGTGCTGGCTTCCCGAGAGGAAGCGATCTCGCTGAAGGAAATCAGCGAAAAAACCGGCCTGCATCCCTCCACCGCCCACCGGATCCTGAACGACCTCGCGGTCGGCCGCTTCGTCGACCGGCCGGAAGCGGGAAGTTACCGGCTCGGCATGCGGCTGCTGGAGCTAGGCAACCTGGTAAAGGGCCGCCTCAACGTGCGCGATGCCGCGATGGCGCCGATGCGCGAACTGCACAAGCTCACCCAGCAGCCGGTCAACCTCAGCATGCGGCAAGGCGACGAAATCGTCTACATCGAGCGCGCCTACAGCGAGCGTTCCGGGATGCAGGTGGTGCGCGCCATCGGCGGCCGTGCCCCGCTGCACCTCACGTCCACCGGCAAGCTCTTCCTCGCGCTGGACGAACCCCAGCGGGTGCGCAGCTATGCGACGCGCACGGGCCTCGCCGGCCACACGCGCAACAGCATCACGCAGTTGCCGGCCCTGGAGCGCGAATTGTCCAAAGCCCGCCAGTACGGCATTGCCCGCGACAACGAGGAACTGGAACTGGGCGTGCGCTGCATGGCTGCCGGCATCTATGACGACCAGGGAAAGCTGGTTGCCGGCCTGTCGATCTCGGCACCGGCCGACCGGCTGGACGATGGCTGGCTGCCCAAATTGCAGGCTACTGCCAACGAGATCTCGACCGCGCTCGGCTACAACGCAAAAACGCCGCCCGTGTCGGCGGCGTGATGAAGTCCCGTGGCGTCGGGCACTCCGCCCGGCGCTGACAAGACGAGGTCAGCCCGCGACCTGGGTCGACGGGGCCCGGTGCGCGGCAGCCGGGTTGACCAGGTGGTGATTGGCCTCCACCCAACGCCGCACGCGCTCGGCATCGCCGATGCGGGCGAACTTACCCGCAGAATCCAGGAACACCATGATCAGCTTGCGCCCGGCAATACGGGCCTGCATCACGAGGCATTGGCCGGCCTCGGAGATGTAGCCGGTCTTCTGCAGACCGATGTCCCAGTCGGGGCTCTTCACGAGACGGTTGGTGGTGTTGTATTGCAGCACGCGGTTGCCGACCTCGACCTGGTGCTCCGGCGAAGTGGAGAGTTGGCGCACGGTGGCGTCGGCATAGGCGGCGTTGACCAGCAGCGCCAGGTCCTGCGCGCTCGACTGGTTGCGGCTGGACAGGCCGGTAGGTTCGACGTAGCGCGTGTCCTTCATGCCCAGCATCTTGGCCTTGGCGTTCATCACGCTCACGAAGGTATCGAGGCCGCCCGGATAGGTGCGACCGAGCGCATGCGCGGCGCGGTTCTCGCTGGACATCAGCGCCAGGTGCAGCAGTTCGCCGCGCGACAACGTGGATCCGACAGTCAATCGGGAACGGCTGCCCTTCTCGGTGTCGACGTCATCCTGGGTGATGGTGATGAGCTCGTCGGTGGGCAGACGGGCCTCGCTGATGAGCAGCCCAGTCATGAGTTTGGTGAGAGAGGCGATCGGGAGAACGACGTTGTCGTTCTTGCTGAAGAGGACTTCGCGCGTGTCCTGATCGATCACGAGCGCCACGCTGGACTTGAGGTCCAGGGCATCTTCGGTGTTGTGTAGGCCTGCGAGCTGGCCGAAGGACTGCCGGGCCGGCACCTCGGGCACGCGCACGACGGAACGACGCTGCACGGCCACGACCGTCTTGCCGCCGCGCTTGCGGATCGAAGCCACCACATTGCGCCCGCCGCTCACCACCTTGTCCGCCTGCTCGGACTTGCCGCGGCGCTTGGAAGCAATGGAGGTGGCCTTGGCCCCAAGCTTGCTCTCGGCGCTGACCTGCTGCGCCTTTATGTTCGACGCACCCTTTTCCTTCTTCGCGGCTTCTGCCGCTGGCAACAAAAACGCCGTGGCACAAAGGGCGACGGCGATGAGGCGAAGAGCGGGTAGGAGCCGCTGACTGGATACTCGATAAGAGCAGAGGTCGGGCATCAAAAATCTCCAGCGGCAACTATCAGGACCGCAGTGTATCGAAATCAAAAAAGGCACGCAATAACAGTTACTTGCATCCTTTTCTTCATTCGATTCAAAGGACTTCCGCTGCAACTACCCTTGCGCTGCCACTCTCTCAGCTTGGCTCTGTAACTTGTTGAGTGCACTCAGATAAGCCTTGGCAGAAGCCACCACGATGTCCGGATCGGCACCGATCCCGTTGACGACCCGGCCGGCGTTCTGCAACCGGACCGTGACCTCGCCCTGGCTCTCGGTCGACCCGCTGATCGCGTTCACGGAATAAAGGACCATTTCCGCTCCGCTCTTCACGTGGGCTTCGATGGCCTTCAGCGACGCATCGACCGGGCCGTTGCCTTCGGACTCGCTCGTGACTTCCTTTCCATGCACCGTGAAAACGATCCGCGCCTGGGGCCGCTCGCCGGTCTCGCTGTGCTGCGACAAGGATACAAAACCAAACTGTTCGGCAACGTGCGAATGCTCTTCGTCGCTTACAAGTGCAAGGATGTCTTCGTCAAATATTTCGCTTTTTCGGTCGGCAAGCTCTTTGAAGCGGGAGAAGGCGGCGTTGATGTCGGCTTCGCTCTCCATTGCGACGCCCAGTTCCTGCAGGCGTTGCTTGAAGGCGTTTCGGCCGCTGAGCTTGCCCAGGACGATCTTGTTGGCGGTCCAGCCCACGTCCTCGGCCCGCATGATCTCGTAGGTGTCGCGCGCCTTGAGCACGCCGTCCTGGTGAATGCCCGAGGCATGGGCAAACGCATTGGCGCCCACCACCGCCTTGTTGGGCTGAACCACGAAGCCCGTTGTCTGGCTGACCATGCGGCTGGCGGCGACGATGTGGCGGGTGTCGATACCGAGGTCCAGACCGAAGTAATCCTTTCGTGTCTTCACGGCCATCACGATCTCTTCCAGCGAACAGTTGCCGGCACGCTCGCCCAAGCCGTTGATCGTGCATTCCACCTGCCGGGCGCCGCCGATCTTCACGCCGGCCAGGGAGTTGGCGACCGCCATGCCCAGGTCGTTGTGGCAGTGGACGGACCAGATGGCCTTGTCACTGTTGGGAATGCGTTCGCGCAGCGTCTTGATGAAGTTGCCGTAGAGTTCGGGAACCGCGTAACCCACCGTGTCGGGCACATTGATGGTGGTGGCGCCCTCCTGGATGACGGCTTCCAGCACCCGGCACAGGAAGTCGACGTCGCTGCGATAGCCGTCTTCCGGACTGAACTCGACGTCGCCGACCAGGTTGCGCCCGAAGCGCACCGCCAGCTTGGCTTGCTCGAAGACCTCGTCAGGCGTCATTCGCAGCTTCTTTTCCATATGCAGCGGCGACGTCGCGATGAAGGTGTGGATGCGGCTGCGGGCCGCCCCTTTCAGCGCCTCGGCGGCGCGGGAGATGTCGCGGTCGTTGGCCCGCGAGAGGCCGCAGACCGTCGACTCCTTGATGGCGCCGGCGATCGCCGCGACGGCGTCGAAATCCCCGTTCGAGCTGGCCGGGAAGCCCGCCTCGATCACATCGACCCGCAGGCGCTCCAGTTGCCGCGCGATGCGCAGCTTTTCATCCTTGGTCATGGAAGCACCGGGCGATTGCTCGCCGTCACGCAGGGTGGTGTCGAAGATGATGAGTTTTTCGGCCATCGTGGTTCTCCTGGATTCAAGCGGCTTCGGCAGCCTCCGATTGTGCGCTGGTCGCAACCTGCGCCCGCGCCCGCACCAGCCCCGAGACGATCGCTTTGAGCGAGGCCGAGACGATGTTGGCGTCCCGGCCGACACCGAACAGGGTCTGGCTCTCGTCCACGCGCAGTTCGAGATAAGCCACGGCCTGGGCGTCGGCGCCCGCACCGATGGCGTGCTGGTGATAGTCGATCACACGGATCTCGTGACCGGTCGCGTCCGCCAGCGCATGGATGAAGGCGTCGATTGGGCCATTTCCCTGGCCCTCGATGCGGCGCACCTCGCCTTCCCAGGGCAGGTCGGCGTGCAAGACCACCCATGCATCGGCGCCCTCCCCTCGCTCCTCCAGCACGCGGTGCTGAGGGACCATCCGGGGGTCGCCGATCCGATACTCCTGCTCGAAGATCTGCCAGAGGTCGGCGGCGGTGAACTCCTTGCCGGCCACGTCCATCACCCGCTGCACCACCTGGCTGAATTCGATCTGCAGGCGCCGCGGCAATTCGAGGCCGTACTCGCTTTCGAGCAGGTAGGAGATGCCGCCCTTGCCGGACTGGCTGTTGACGCGGATCACCGCCTCGTAGCTGCGCCCCACGTCCTTTGGGTCGATCGGGAGATAGGGCATCTCCCACATGTCGCCATCCTTGCGTGCCGCGAAGGCCTTCTTGATCGCGTCCTGGTGCGAGCCGGAGAAGGAGGTGTAGACCAGGTCCCCGACGTAGGGATGGCGCGGGTGCACCGGCAACTGGTTGCAGTGCTCGACGGTGGCCCGGATCTCGTCGATGTTCGAGAAGTCCAGCCCTGGCGAGACGCCTTGCGTGTACAGGTTGAGTGCGACGTTGACCAGGTCCAGGTTGCCGGTACGCTCCCCGTTGCCGAACAGGCAGCCCTCGATGCGTTCGGCCCCCGCCATCAGGGCGAACTCACCGGCGGCCGTGCCGGTGCCGCGGTCGTTGTGGGGATGCACGCACAGCACGATCGAATCGCGGCGGGCGAGGTGGCGGTGCATCCACTCGATCATGTCGGCGAAGATGTTGGGCGTGGAATGCTCGACGGTCGAGGGCAGGTTCACGATGCACTTGCGCTCGGGCGTGGGGGCCCAGACCTCGGTCACCGCGTCGACGACCCGCTTGGAGAAGGTCAGTTCCGTGCCGGAGAACATCTCGGGCGAATACTGGAAGGTCCACTGCGTCGCCGGCTGCTTTGCGGCGAGTTCGTTGAACAGGCGGGCATGCGAGGCCGCGAGCTCGACGATCTGGTCCTCGTCCATGCCGAGCACGACCCGGCGCATGATGGGCGCGACAGCGTTGTACAGGTGCACGATCACCCGTGGAGCGCCCCGGACGGACTCGAAGGTGCGTTCGATCAGGTGATCGCGCGCTTGCGTCAGCACCTGAATCGTCACGTCGTCGGGAATGCGGTCTTCCTCGATCAGCTTGCGGACGAAGTCGAACTCGATCTGCGAGGCCGAGGGAAAGCCGACTTCGATCTCCTTGAAACCGATCGCCACCAGGGTCTCGAACATGCGCATCTTGCGGGCGATGTCCATCGGCTCCACCAGCGCCTGATTGCCGTCGCGCAGGTCGGTCGACAGCCAGATCGGGGCCCGGGTCAGAACGGCATCGGGCCAGGTCCGGTCCTTGAGGCCGATCGGTGCGGAGGCGCGGTACTTGCAGTCGGGGTGCTTCAACATCTGGTAGTTCTCGCTGTGGTGGGAGGGACAACCAGCAACCCCAAAACAAACGGCCCGTTGCTGGTGCGAACGGGCCGTTGGATGGATTCGCTTGCGCGCGCTACCTTCTCCGCCCGTAGGGGAGAACTAGTAGGGCCAGCGAAATCTTCTTCATGGGAGCGGCAAATGTAGCACAGGCCGAATCACTTGTGCAGGCCGCGCTCGTCGGGCTCCTCGGTCGAGATGCTGATCACGCTCACGTGCTGGCCCTTGGCCTTGCGCCAGATATAGACCACGTAACCGCTCAACCCATAGGCGACGAACACGCCGAACAGCACCGTCGGCGGATGGATGTTGATCACCGCGATGGCCAGAGCGATCAGCACGATCACAGCGAAGGGCACGCTCTTCTTCACTTGCACGTCCTTGAAGCTGTAAAACGGCGCGTTGGTCACCATCGTCAGGCCCGCGTACAGCGTGAAGCCGAAAGTGATCCAGGTGATCTGGTGCCACGAGAGGTAGAGCACCTCACCGCCGCGCTTGCCCCACTCCGTCATGAGCCAGACGAAGCCCGCCACCAGCGCCGCCGCTGCAGGCGAAGGCAGGCCCTGGAACCAGCGCTTGTCGACCACGCCGGTATTGACGTTGAAGCGCGCCAGACGCAGCGCCGCACAGGCGCAGTAGACGAAGGCCGCGATCCAGCCCCAGCGGCCCAGCCCCTTGAGCGACCATTCGTAGGCGATCAGCGCCGGCGCCGCGCCGAAGGACACCATGTCGGACAGTGAATCCATCTGCTCGCCGAAGGCACTCTGCGTGTTGGTCAGGCGCGCCACGCGCCCGTCCAGGCTGTCGAGGATCATGGCCGCGAAGACACCCAGCGCTGCCAGATCAAAACGCCCGTTCATGGCCATCACGACCGAGTAGAAACCGCCGAACAGCGCGGCTAACGTGAACAGGTTGGGCAGGATATAGATGCCCTTTCGGCGCTTTCGCGGCGCCGCATCGTCGGGGAGCGTGTCGTCATGCATGGATCGGCGCAGTGTATTCCAGCCGCCTGGGCAGCCTTACATGAAAAAGGGCCACCGTTTCGATGGCCCTCTGCAAGGGAGTGGCGGCCCCCGTCGAGCCACCCCAGGCAAGCCGCGCCTCCCCCTGGAGAGCTACACGCAGCGAAGCGAAGTGAAAAGCCGGAAGGCTTCAGTTCCGGGTCTGGTCGACCAGCTTGTTCTTCTTGATCCAGGGCATCATCGCGCGCAGCTTCTCGCCCACCACCTCGATCTGGTGCTCGGCGGTGAGGCGCCTGCGGCTCAGCAGCGTGGGTGCGCCGGCGGCGTTCTCCAGCACGAAGCGCTTGGCGTATTCACCGGTCTGGATGTCTTCGAGCACCTGCTTCATGATCTTCTTCGACTCGGCATTGACGATACGCGGGCCGCTCACGTACTCACCGAACTCCGCATTGTTGGAGATCGAGTAGTTCATGTTGGCGATGCCGCCTTCATAGATCAGGTCGACGATCAGCTTGAGCTCATGCAGACACTCGAAATACGCCATTTCGGGCGCATAGCCGGCTTCCACCAGCGTCTCGAAGCCTGCCTTGATCAGTTCCACGGTGCCGCCGCACAGCACGGCCTGCTCGCCGAACAGATCGGTCTCCGTCTCTTCGCGGAAGTTGGTCTCGATGATGCCGGCCTTGCCGCCCCCGTTGGCGGCCGCGTAGGACAGTGCCAGATCACGCGCCTTGCCGCTCTTGTCGGCATGCACCGCGATCAGGTGAGGCACGCCGCCACCCTGGGTGTAGGTGCTGCGAACGGTGTGGCCGGGCGCCTTGGGCGCCACCATCCACACGTCGAGGTCGGCGCGCGGCTGCACGAAGCCATAGTGCACGTTGAAGCCGTGCGCGAACGCGAGCGAGGCGCCTTCCTTGATATTCGGGGCCACGTCGTTCTTGTAGACGTTGGCGATCTGCTCGTCGGGCAACAGGATCATGACGACGTCAGCCGCCTTCACGGCTTCGGCCACTTCGGCGACCTTGAGCCCGGCCTTCTCGACCTTGGGCCAGGACGCGCCGCCCTTGCGCAGCCCGACGACGACCTTCACGCCGCTGTCGTTGAGGTTCTGCGCGTGCGCATGGCCCTGGCTGCCGTAGCCGATGATTGCCACGGTCTTGCCTTTGATCAGGCTCAGATCGGCGTCCTTGTCGTAGTAGACCTTCATGGTGCTTGCTCCTTCGTAGATTCGGTGATGTGTGATGGGTAGTGAGACACTCTAGCGACCTGCCTGACCGACGCGGGGGCCGGTCGCGCAGTCAGGCAGCCAAACGGTCAGACGCGCAGAATGCGCTCGCCGCGGCCGATGCCGCTGGCGCCGGTGCGCACGGTCTCCATGATGGCGCCGCGGTCGATGGCCTCGAGAAAGGCATCGTTCTTGCCGTGGTCACCGGTGAGTTCGATCGTGTAGCTCTTGTCGGTTACGTCGATGATGCGGCCGCGGAAGATCTCGGCCATGCGCATCATCTCCTCGCGCTCCTTGCCGACCGCGCGCACCTTCACCATCATGAGCTCGCGCTCGGTGTAGGCGCCCTCGGTCAGGTCGACGACCTTGACGACCTCGATCAGGCGGTTGAGGTGCTTCGTGATCTGCTCGATCACGTCGTCCGAGCCGGCCGTGACGATGGTCATGCGCGAGAGGCTGGGATCCTCCGTGGGCGCCACGGTAAGGGATTCGATGTTGTAGCCGCGGGCGGAAAAGAGGCCCACGACGCGGGAGAGTGCACCGGGCTCGTTCTCGAGCAGCACGGCAATGATGTGTTTCATGTCTGCGAGGGATTCCTCTTTTCGCCGCCCTCCCCCGTGCACGGTAATGCACGGGCTCGGCGGACGATAGATTCATCCGCGGTATGAGTTGATCGAATCGAGCCCTCCCGCGGGTGCGGGCCGGCTCCGCCGTTTCCTTTTACAGATCCTCGGAACCGAGAAGCATCTCGGTGATGCCCATGCCCGCCTTGACCATCGGGAACACGTTCTCGGTGGGATCGGTGCGGAAATCCATGAACACGGTACGGTCCTTCAGCTTGCGAGCCTCGCGCAACGCGGGCTCCACATCCTGCGGGCGCTCGATCAGCATGCCGACGTGGCCATAGGCCTCGGCAAGCTTCACGAAGTTGGGCAACGCATCCATGTAGCTGTGGCTGTAGCGGCCGGAGTACTCGATCTCCTGCCACTGTCGCACCATGCCGAGATAGCGGTTGTTCAGCGAGATGATCTTGATCGGCGTGTTGTACTGCAGGCAGGTGGACAGCTCCTGGATGCACATCTGCACGGAACCCTCGCCCGTGACACAGAAGACCTCCGACTCGGGCTTCGCCAGCTTGATGCCCATCGCATACGGGATGCCCACGCCCATGGTGCCCAGTCCGCCGGAGTTGATCCAGCGCCGCGGCTCGTCAAAGCGGTAGTACTGCGCAGCCCACATCTGGTGCTGGCCCACATCCGAGGTGATGTAGGTATCTGTGCCCTTGGTCATGTTCCACAGGGTCTCGACGACGAACTGCGGCTTGATCACATCCTTGTTGCCGCGGTCGTAATGGAGGCAGTCTTTGGAACGCCAGCCCTCGATGGTGTCCCACCAGCTGCCGAGCGCAGCTGCATCGGGACGCAACGGGCTTTCCTTGATCATCGAGATCAACTCGGCCAGCACTTCCTTGACGTCACCGACGATCGGGATGTCGACCTTCACCCGCTTCGAGATGCTCGAGGGGTCGATGTCGATGTGGATGATCTTGCGTTCGTTCTGCGCGAAATGCTTAGGGTTGCCGATCACGCGGTCGTCGAAGCGCGCGCCTACCGCCAGCAGCACGTCGCAGCTCTGCATCGCGTTGTTGGCCTCGATCGTGCCGTGCATGCCCAGCATGCCCAAGAATTTGCGATCGGTGGCCGGGTAGGCGCCCAAGCCCATCAGGGTGTTCGTGACCGGATAGCCGAGCATGTCCACCAGCGTGCGCAGTTCGTTCGTCGCGTTGCCGAGCAGCACGCCGCCGCCGGTGTAGATGTAAGGGCGCTTGGCCGACAGCAGCAGTTGCAGCGCCTTGCGGATCTGCCCGCCATGACCCTTGCGTACCGGGTTGTACGAGCGCATCTCGACCTTGTCGGGGTAGCCGCTGTAAGTAACCTTCTTGAACGACACGTCCTTGGGCACATCCACCACCACCGGGCCGGGCCGGCCGCTGCGCGCGACGTGGAAGGCCTTCTTCATCGTCATGGCGAGATCCTTGGGATCCTTGACGAGGAAGTTGTGCTTGACGATGGGCCGGGTGATGCCCACGGTGTCGCATTCCTGGAAGGCATCGAGCCCGATGGCGGCCGTCGGGACCTGGCCCGAGATGATCACCATCGGGATGCTGTCCATGTAAGCGGTCGCAATACCTGTGACGGCGTTGGTCAGGCCCGGGCCGGAGGTGACCAGCGCCACACCGACCTCGCCCGTGGCGCGCGCATAGCCGTCGGCAGCATGCACGGCAGCCTGTTCGTGGCGCACCAGCACGTGCTGAATTGTGTCCTGCTTGTAGAACGCGTCGTAAATATAGAGAACCGCGCCGCCGGGGTAACCCCAGACGTACTGGACGCCTTCTGCCTGCAGTGCCTTGACCAGCACCTCGGCGCCCATGAGTTCCTGTGTTTGACTGCCAGTGACGGCTGCTGCGGAAGCAAGTTCCGCCTTGGACATTTCCATGATCAACCTTTGCGTTTTTTCGGGAACGAAAAACCTTCGGTGCTTCTTCGCCAGCTCTTGTGAAGCCGCGTCGAAACTTGAGGCCAAAGCCATGGGCGGACTTGTCGAACCGCCGGACCGTGACCCGTTTGCCTTTTGACTTGCAGGGCGGATTATGACATCGGAAGCGCGCCGCGCCGCCATCGAAGGCACTTGAAACGGGCGGCAGGCATAATCCGCGGCGAAAAAATCAGCCCGTCCCCGAGACACTTTTCCACACGGCGCGCCGCTTGCGCCGGATCCCGCTTGGCCACTGAACAAGAACTTTCCGACTTCCTGAAGGGCGCCGAGCGGCGGGCTTTCAAGCGCACGGTCTACCACGTGCGGGACGAGGAGGCGGCCCTCGACATCGTGCAGGACAGCATGATGAAGCTGGCCGAACACTACGGCGACAAGCCGCCCAACGAACTACCGCTGCTGTTCCAGCGCATCCTCTCGAACTGCACCCTGGACTGGTTCCGCCGGCAGAAGACCCGTCGGGCGCTTTTTTCCAACATGAGCGACATCGAGGCGTCCGGGGAAGACGGCGAATTCGACCTGCTCGAGCATTTCACGGCCGAGTCCGATACCCGCGAAAGCGAAAGCGCCGAAGACAGCACACGGCGCACCCAGATTTTTCACGAGATCGAGGAACAAATCGCCGCCCTTCCGACTCGTCAACGCGAGGCGTTTTTGCTGCGTTACTGGGAAGAAATGGACGTCGCCGAGACGGCTGCCGCAATGGGCTGTTCCGAGGGCAGCGTCAAGACCCACTGTTCGCGCGCCGTGCATGCCCTGAGCAAGGCACTCAAGGCCAAGGGAATTTCGCTATGAACTCAACGCTTTCGACCACCTCCGCCGCGATCGAGGAGCGGTTCGCCCGCCGGGCGGCTGCGCGGCTGACGCAGGGCACCCAGGACCTGCCGCATGACATCGCCGAGCGCCTTCGCGCTGCCCGTGAACAGGCGCTGGCGCGCCGCAAGGTGGTGCGGGTGCTGCAGAGCGCACCCGCCGTGCTGCAAAACGGCAACACAGCGGCGCTGAGCGGCTGGTGGACCCGCATCGGCTCCGTGATCCCCCTGATCGCGCTGGTGGCGGGCCTGCTGGTGATCAGCGCTCTGCAGGAAGACAACCGGGCCACCGAGCTGGCGGAAGTCGACGCCGCGCTGCTCACCGACGACCTTCCGCCTGCGGCCTACACGGATCCGGGCTTCGTCCAGTTTCTGAAGGCCGAGAGCGCTTCACAACGCTGATCTTCCGTCCGCTCCGCATGCCGCCACCTTTCCAATTCAGCGCCAACGCGCCGCCCTCCTACGTGCTGCGCCTCCGTCCGGCAGTGACAGGCGTGGGCGTGGCCGTGGTGTTGGCGCTGGCAGCAGCGACGTCCATGCCGGCGGACGCGCAGACCCGCAGCGCAGACCCGGCCGCATCGAGGCCGGTGGCGAAGCCGGTCGCCTCCAGACCGCTATGGCGCGACCTGAGTGCCCGGCAGCAACGTGCCCTCCTGCCGCTCGCCCCCCATTGGGATGCACTGACCGAACCTCACAAGCGCAAGTGGCTGGCGCTGTCGCGCAACTTTGCCTCGATGTCCCCGGACGAGCAGCAAGTCCTTCACAGCCGCATGACGGAGTGGGCCCAACTGAGCAATCAGGAGCGAAGCCGGGCCCGATTGAACTTCGCCGAGGTCAAGCAGGTGCCGGCCGACGAGCGGAAGGCGAAATGGGAGGCTTACCAGGCCCTCAGCGAGGAAGAAAAGCGCGAGCTGGCTGCGCGCGCGAAGCCCCGGCCCGGCGCTGCCGCAACGATTCGCCCGGTCCCGGCGCAGAAACTCGTCCCGCTGCCGGCTCTGACAGCGGATGGGGGCCACACCCCGCGGATCCAATTGGCGCCACCCACACCCACCCCGGCGGTCATCCGCCTGCCGGCGGCGGTTCCCGTCGCAGCACCGGCCGCGCCCGCCCCCTCCGCAGCCCCCGTCACGGCAGAGGCCCAGGTTCCTGCACCCTCTGCTGCCGCCGACCCCTCCGTACGCAGTTCCGACCAGCCCAGCGTCGCACCGTGATACAAGCTGCCGATGGCATCCCGTTCCCCCGACAGCGCCGGCGCCCGCGCCACCGTGCTGCCTGACTCCTCTGTCCCTGCCGCTCCCATCACCCTCGTCGCACCCGGCCTGTGGCGGCGCATGGCCTGCTGGCTCTACGAAGGCATGCTGCTGTTCGCGGTGGTCTTCGTGGCAGGCTGGCTATTCAGCACCTTGGGCCAGATGCGCGACGCGATGGATTCCCGCCGGCACTTGCTGCAGGCTTTTCTCTTCGTTGTGTTCGGCGTCTATTTCGTCTGGTTCTGGTCGAAGGGGCAGACCCTGGCCATGAAGACCTGGGGCCTGCGGGTGGTCGACCGCTTCGGCCGGCCGGTGAGCCAGGGCCGCGCGCTGCTGCGTTACCTGCTGTCCTGGATCTGGTTCCTGCCGCCGCTGGCCGGCATCGCGCCCTTCAAGCTCGCCGGCGGCGAATCCGCGGTGCTCATCATCGGCTGGGTGATCGTCTGGGCGCTGCTGTCGCGCTTCCATCCCGAGCGCCAGTTCTGGCACGACGCCTGGGCGGGCACCCGCCTGATCGCCTCCAAGCCACTCAGCCGTCGATGAGTACCGTCCACGACCCCGTCAACCCCCAGAAGGCCCGGCGCGGCCTGGCCCGCGTCTGGCATGCAGCCCTGATCTCCCTGGATGGCTTCCGCGCCGCCTGGCGCGAGACCGCGTTCCGCCAGGAGGCGCTATGCGCCATCGTCATGCTACCGGCCTCCCTCTGGGTGGGGCGCAGCTGGGTCGAGGTGGCATTCTTGATGGCGATGGTCGTGCTGGTGATGATCGTCGAGCTCATCAACACCGCCATCGAGGCCACCATCAACCGGATTGGCCCGGAATGGCATCCCCTTTCCAAGAGCGCCAAGGACCTGGGCAGCGCCGCCGTGCTGAGCTCTCTGCTCCTGTGCTGCGGCGTCTGGACCGCTGCCCTGTGGCACCGCTTCGCCGGATGAGCATGCCAGCCGCCTGTCATTCGATGGCGGCATGATCGCGGTATGACTCCAACTTTTTCGATTTGCGTTTATTGCGGCTCCCGCACGGGCGAGCGGCCCGAATTCTCCGCCGCCGCCCAGGGGGTGGGCCGATGGATCGGCGAGCGCGGCGGCCAGCTCGTCTACGGTGGCGGCCGCACCGGCCTCATGGGCACGGTCGCCGAGGCCACCCGCCTGTCAGGCGGGCGCGTGGTCGGCATCATTCCGAAGGCCCTGGTCGACAAGGAGCTGGCCAATCCGCTGTGCGACGAGCTGCACGTGGTCGACACCATGCACGAGCGCAAGGCCATGATGGGCGAACGCGCCGACGCCTTCGTCGCCTTGCCGGGCGGCATCGGCACCTTCGAGGAGCTCTTCGAGATCTGGACCTGGCGCCAGCTCGGCTACCACGACAAGCCCGTAGGCATACTCGACACGGGGGGCTACTACGCGGGACTGCTGGACTTCCTCGCCCACAGCGTGCGCGAGGGCTTCATGGGAGAGTGGCAGATGGGCCTGATCCGCGCGGGGAAAGACGTGGAGCCCCTGCTGGCTTCGCTGATGGAGGAAGCCGGCCGCCACCCACGCGGCGACATGCTCGCCGAAGTGCTCTGAGCCGGCCTCAGACGGCCTGTTCGTCTTCTTCGCCGGTGCGAATGCGCACCACGCGTTCGACGTTGGTCACGAAGATCTTGCCGTCGCCAATCTTGCCGGTACGCGCGGCACCGACGATGGCGTCAACGCAGCGATCGACGTCGGCCTCGTTGACGACCACCTCGACTTTCATCTTTGGCAGGAAATCGACCACGTATTCGGCGCCGCGGTAGAGCTCCGTATGCCCCTTCTGCCGGCCGAAGCCCTTGACCTCCGTGACGGTAAGCCCGGTGACGCCAACCTCGGCCAGCGCTTCGCGCACGTCGTCGAGCTTGAACGGTTTGACGATGGCGGTGATTTGCTTCATACGGTCTTTCTTCCGGCGGTGTCGTTGAACTGGCTGATAGGGTAGCGCGAACCGGCAGACGCAGAGCCGGTGCACCCGAAGTCCACGATGTGAATCCCGTCCAGCATGTTGCGTGCCAGGCTCGCGGCGGGAACGATTATGTCATTCGCCTTGCCAGACAATGGCTTGGCCGACCCGTCCCGGCGCACCAGCGCGAGGGCTGATACCCTCGGCGCTCCATGCGCTCAGGCTCCTCCTCTCCCGGGCTCTTCGCCTCCTTCCTGCCTTGGCTTCATAACCAAGCCTACGTGCTGCTCGTATTCACCACGCTGATCTGGGGCGCGAACGCGGTGGCGGCCCGGCTCGCGGTGGGCGAGGTGTCGCCCATGATGCTGACCTTCGCACGCTGGGGCGTCTGCTGTCTTGCCCTGGGTCTGTGCGCGCGCCAGCAGATCGCCCTCCATTGGCGCACCCTGCTTCCCGCCTGGCGCTTCATCGCGCTGATGGGGATGCTGGGCTTCACCGGCTTCAACGCCCTGTTCTACGCTGCGGCGCATCACACGACGGCCATCAACATCGCGATCATCCAGGGCACCATTCCGGTGCTGGTGCTGGTGGGCAGCGTGTTCTTCTTTCGCACCCGCGTCGGCGGGCTGCAACTGGTCGGCGTGGCGCTGACGCTGGCCGGCATCGTGGTGGTGGCGTCGGGCGGCCATCCGGAGCGGCTGGCGCAGTTGGCCTTCAACGTCGGTGACGTCTGGATGATCGTCGCGTCCCTGCTCTATGCCGCCTACGCGCTGGGCCTGCGCCGCCGGCCCGAGGTGCCGGCCATCGTCTTCTTCGCGGCGACCGCGGCTATCGCCTGCCTGACTTCGGCACCGCTTCTGATGGCGGAGATCGCCATGGGCGACTTCTTCATGCCCAGCGCGAAGGGCTGGGCGCTGGTCCTGTTCGTCGGGCTGCTGCCCTCCTTCGTTTCGCAGATCACCTTCATCCACGCGGTCGGCCTGATCGGGCCGGCGCGCGCCGGCGTCTTCCTCAACCTGGTGCCGATTTTCGGCCCGTTGCTGGCGGTGCTGGTGCTCGGCGAGGCGCTGTCGCTATACCACGCGGTGGCCCTGGCTCTGGTGCTGGGCGGGATCTACATCGCCGAAACCATGGCCCCGCGCGGCCGCTGAAGAGATCTTCTTGAGCGCCTCCGTCATCCGCATCCACGGCAGCATTTCCGAGATCGACGCGGCCGCTTGGGACGGCCTGCTGGCCGTCCAGTCCGCGCCGTCCCCCTTCATGCGCCACGCCTATCTGCAGGCGCTCGAACAAAGCGACAGTGCCGCGCCCGACACCGGCTGGGGGCCGCGCTTCCTGACGCTGTGGGGCGGGCAAGCCTTGCTCGCCGCCTGTCCGGTGTACCTCAAAGCCCATTCCTACGGCGAGTACGTGTTCGATTGGGCCTGGGCCAATGCCTACCAGCAGCACGGGCTGACCTACTACCCGAAGGCCGTGGTGGCCGTGCCTTTCACCCCGGTGCCAGGCACCCGCCTGCTCGCACGCGACGCCGACAGCCGCTCGCTGCTCCTGCAGGCGCTGATCGCCTGGTGCAAGGAAGAGGCGCTCTCGTCGCTGCACCTGCTGTTCGGCGCCGACGAGGACATCGCCGCCTGCGCGGATGCCGGCCTGATGCTTCGGCACACCGTGCAGTTCCACTGGCAGAACGCGCAATGGAAGGACTTCGACGCCTTCCTCGCCAGCCTCTCCCACGACAAGCGCAAGAAGATCCGCCAGGAACGCCGCAAGGTGCATTACGCAGGTGTGCGCTTCCGCTGGTCTCGCGGCGCCGACATCGCCGAGGTCGACTGGGATTTCTTCTACCGCTGTTACGCCCGCACCTACCGTGAGCACGGCAACCCGCCCTACCTCAGGCCCGAGTTCTTCAGCCGCATGGCGCATGACATGCCCGAGGCCTGGCTGCTCTTCGTGGCGGAGCGCGGTGGCAAGCCCATGGCCAGCAGCCTGATCGCCTTGTCCGCCGATGCCTCGGTCGCCTACGGCCGCTACTGGGGCGCGCTGGAGCGCGTGGACTGCCTGCACTTCGAGGCCTGTTACTACCAGCCCCTGGCCTGGTGCATAGAGCAAGGCGTGCAGCGCTTCGAAGGCGGCGCCCAGGGCGAACACAAGATGGCCCGGGCCCTGATGCCGGTCAGGACGACCAGCGCTCACTGGATGGCCCATCCCGCCTTTGCCGACGCGGTGGAGCGCTTTCTCGAGCGCGAGGACGAGGGCATCGACAGTTACCTCGACCACCTGGAGGGGCGCAGCCCCTTCCGTCATCCCGGCTGAATGTTCAACTGCACGCCACAGGTCCGCCGCTCTTTGAGATGCAGCGTGGACCCGGTCGCGCGCGCGGCTTAGTTCAATTCGCGTTCGCCTCCGCCCGCCGATCCGCCATCGAGGCCGCATTCACCACGCGCTGGTCGTCGTTGAGGGTGACCACGAACACCATCGCCGAATTGGGCGGCTGAACCCAGCGCCACTCCCATTCGGTCTGGTTCTTCAACGGATAGGGCGTGCGCCGCGCCGGCTTGCCCAGCAGTTTGCGCAGATCTTCCATGGCCATGCCGGGCCGGACCTTCGCGAAGTTCTCCGGCGTGAGCACCTGGCGCAGCGCGGCCATCTTGCCGTCGGGGCCGATGGTGATCATGTAGTTCTTCTGGCCCTCCGGCTGACGGTTGTACTCGAACACCTGGCCGGCGGGCGAGTCCCAGACGTTTTCCGGCTCGCCGAATCGCGCGCGCACATCGGCCTCGGTGGAGACGCCCTCCTCCAGTTCGCCGATGCGCTTCGGATCACACGCGGACAGCGCGAGCGCCGCGGCCAGTGCTGCCGCGGCAGTGCGGCGCCAGACTCCTGCTTTTCTTCCGGATTTCAATGGCCCCCCTGGGTGTCAATTCAAGGCCCCAGTCTATGCGCTCAGTTCTGAGCGAAACAGTACAGGAGGCCACCGCCGCCCGTGGTCTTGAGCGCGTCGAGCCCGCATCCCCGCGTGGCATGGGAAGAATTCCATGACTTCGCCGGCGCGCTGTCGTCGAGTCCCGTGCGGTCGTGGTGGCCCACGATGGCCGAGCCCTCGCCGCTCTTGGTCCAGTTGCCGCACGTGTTGTCCTTGCCGTCGCTGATGGCGCGGCCGTCCGGCGTGGAGCCTGTCAGGACGTCGTGAAGGTTCACCGGGTCGCCACGGCCGCTGATGATCGTGCCCTTCTCGGTCAGCGCGGTCTGCTTGGTCAGCTTGTTGTTGGCGCTGTGCAAGTCGTCGACGCTGCCGGCGACCTGCTCGCCCTTGGCGTTGACCCAGGGCCCCTTGCCGATGCGGTCACGCGCATTCACCGCGGGGCTGCCGGCCACGGCGCTGCTGCTGAGGTAGGCGCGCCAGGTCTTGCCACCGGCGCCGACGTTCGAGGCCAGCGTCTGGCAATAGCGGTCAGCGCCGGCGAGCCCGCCGAAATCGGCTCCCTTCCCCGGGTTCGTGCTGGTCAGGAAGAAACTCATCTTGTTCTGCGACGAACCGGTCATGCTGCCGCAGGCGGCCAGAGCGGCCACGGCTGCAGCGGCGGAGACGAGATACAACGAATAACGGCGCATGGGCATGTCCTTTCTTGTCTGTTTCGTGGGCCCCTACGCTAGCGCGGCGGAGCTTCACCAACAAGAAGGAATCCACGGGTGCCAGGATGCAGAATGCGGCGCCGGTAAAATTCCGCCCCAAAAGGTCCCAGCAGCCATGTCCCTCTTCGCCCGCCCCCACTACACCTCCGAAATCACCAACTTCATCGAAGAGATGAAACAGAAGAAGCCGACGCTCGAAGCCGAGCAGCGCGCCGGCCGCGGCCTGCTGTGGGACAAGCACCTGGACCGCAGCGCCCAGGAAGAGTACCGCCAGGCACGGGTGCAGCAGCAAGCCTACGTCTACCAGACCAAAGTGAAATAAGTGCCGATCCGGCCCGTCACGAGCCATCGGGACACCGCCAAGGTCGAAGCGGCCGGCACCGCCGATCCCGACATCGTCGTGGACGAGGACGCGCCGCCGATCGGGCCCATGCCCGAGGTGATCGACCAGGTCGCCCTCGCCCGGCTCTACGGCGAGCCGCTGTTCGCGCTGCCGAACGACCTGTACATCCCGCCCGAGGCGCTGCAGGTCTTCCTGGAGGCCTTCGAAGGGCCGCTGGACCTGCTGCTTTACCTGATCCGCAAGCAGAACTTCAACATCCTGGACATCCCGATGGCGGGCTTGACGCGGCAGTACCTCGCCTATGTCGACCAGGTGCGCCAGACCAACCTCGAGCTCGCGGCGGAATACCTGCTCATGGCCGCGATGCTGATCGAGATCAAGTCGCGCATGTTGCTGCCGCCCAAGAAGTCGGCCGACGGCGAGGAGGTCGAGGACCCGCGCGCCGAGCTGGTGCGCCGCCTGCTCGAGTACGAGCAGGCCAAGCTGCAGGCCGCGGCCCTCAGCAACCTGCCGCAGGCCGGGCGTGACTTTCACAAGGCGCAGGTCTACATCGAGCAGTCCCTCAAGCCACGCTTCCCCGACGTGAACGTGGTCGACCTGCGCGAAGCCTGGGCCGACATCCTCAAGCGCGCCAAGCTCGTGCAGCACCACAAGATCTCGCGCGAGGAGCTCAGCGTGCGCGAACATATGAGCATCGTGCTGCGCCAGTTGCAGGGCCGGCAGTTCGTCGAATTCGAGAAGCTGTTCGATATCGGCCGCGGCGCGCCTGTGATGGTGGTCACCTTCATCGCCATGCTGGAGCTGGCGAAGGAAACGCTGATCGAGATCACGCAGGCCGAAGCCTTCGCGCCTATTTACGTGCGGCTGGCGTACTCACCCACCTGAACTCGACCCTCCGAGCCCGTTCATTCCTTCCATGGCATTTCTCGATTTCGACGTTCTCATCGTCGGGAGCGGGCTGGCCGGCCTCAGCGCCGCGCTGCACCTGGCACCCACCCACCGCGTGGCGGTGATCACGAAGCGCTCACTGTCCGACGGCGCGAGCCAATGGGCGCAGGGCGGCATCGCCGCGGTGCTCGGCGAGGAGGACAGTCTCGAATCCCATGTGGACGACACCCTGGTCGCCGGCGCCGGCCTGTGCGACCTCGCGGCCACCCGCTTCGTGGTGGAGCACGCACCCGGCGCCATCGCCTGGCTTCGCGAGCTGGGGGTGCCCTTCTCGCTGGAGAACGGCGAGCTGCACCTCACGCGCGAGGGCGGCCACAGCCAGCGCCGCATCGTGCATGCCACCGACGCCACCGGCGCTGCCGTGCAGCACACGCTGATCGACACGGTACGCGGCACGCCGAACATCACGTTGTTCGAACAGCACACGCTGGTGGACCTGATCACCGGCCGCAAGCGGGGCCTGAAGGACCCCGCCTGCCAGGGTCTCTATGCGCTGGACGAGCTGACCGACGAGGTACTGACTTTCCGCGCGCCCCACACCATCCTGGCCACCGGCGGTGCGGGCAAGGTGTACCTCTACACCACCAACCCCGACACGGCCACCGGCGACGGCATCGCCGCGGCCTGGCGCGCCGGCTGCCGGGTGGCGAACATGGAGTTCATCCAGTTCCACCCGACCTGCTTGTACCACCCGCACGCCAAGTCCTTCCTGATCAGCGAGGCGGTGCGGGGCGAAGGCGGCCTGCTCAAGCTCCCCGCCGCCGCCGGCGGCATCCGCTTCATGCCGTCGCACGACGCGCGCGCCGAGCTGGCGCCGCGCGACGTGGTGGCCCGCGCCATCGATTTCGAGATGAAGCGCCATGGCCTGGACTGCGTGCACCTCGACATCTCGCACCAGAGCCCGGAGTTCCTGCGCGAGCACTTTCCCAACATCCTGGCGCGCTGCGCCGAGCTGGGCATCGACATCACGCGCGAGCCGATCCCGGTGGTGCCGGCTGCGCACTACACCTGCGGCGGCGTGCTCACCGACCTGGCCGGACGCACCGACGTGCCGGGCCTCTATGCGATCGGCGAAACCGCCTGCACGGGCCTGCACGGCGCGAACCGCCTGGCCAGCAATTCGCTGCTCGAGTGCATGGTGTTCGCGCGCGCCGCCGCCCGGTCTATCGCGCAGGCGCCGCGCGGCGATCTCATCGACCTGCCGGCCTGGGACGACAGCCGTGTCACCGATGCCGACGAGACGGTGGTCATCTCGCACAACTGGGACGAGCTGCGCCGCTTCATGTGGGACTACGTGGGCATCGTGCGCACCAACAAGCGCCTGGAGCGCGCGGCGCATCGCATTGCGTTGCTGGAGCGCGAGATCCACGAGTTCTACGCGCACTTCCACGTGAGCCGAGACCTGCTGGAACTGCGCAACCTGGTGCAGGTGGCCGATCTGATCGTGCGCTCGGCCCAGGCCCGGCGCGAGAGCCGAGGCCTGCATTTCAGCCGCGACTACCCGGCCCTGGCGGCGCCGGCGGCACCGACGATCCTGGTACCGCCCGTCTGAAACCGGGTACAAAGTTCCGGCCCGAGATTTTTCTTCCGCGGGTTCTCCACTAGCATCCGGCGGTCTTTCGTGGCCTGCGCCGCGCCAGCGGTGCAGCGCAGCCTTGTCTTCCCCACAGATTGCCGCCTGCCCCCATGTTCCGAACCCTGCTCAAGTCCAAGATCCACCGCGCCGTCGTTACCGATTGCGAGCTGCACTATGAAGGCTCCTGCGCGATCGACGAAGACCTGCTGGAGGCCGCCAACCTGGCGGAGAACGAGCAGATCCACGTCTGGAACATCAACAACGGCGAGCGCTTCGTGACCTACGCGATCCGCGGCCAGCGCGGCAGCGGCATCATCTCGCTCAACGGCTCGGCCGCCCGACGCGCCTGCGTCGGAGACCTGGTCATCATCGCCGCCTTCGGCCTGGTGGCCGAGGATCAGGTCCGCGGCTACGAGCCGAAGCTGGTGTTCGTCGACGACGCCAACCGCATCAGGGAAGAGCGCGCACATATCCCGGTGCAGGCCGCCGAGCGCGAATCCGCGCTGGCCTGAAGAACTGAACGAACCCGCCGCGCCCGGATTTTCTTCACAGCGCCTGAGCCAAGCGCCGCGCGGCGCCCGACGGTCATCGGCGGCACGCAGCCGCCCCCTCCCCTGGAGAAAGCCACACCATGTCCCCTTCACTGGCCGCCAGCGCGGCCACGCCTTACGGCACCCTGCCGCCAGCCTCGACGCCCGCGCAGCGCAAGCCTCTGAGCCTGCCGCGCCTGGCCGACATGCATGCGCGCGGCGAGAAAATCACCATGCTCACCGCCTACGACGCCACTTTTGCTGCCATGGCCGATGCGGCCGGCGTCGAATGCCTGCTCGTCGGCGACTCGGTGGGCATGGTCTGCCAAGGCCTGCACAGCACCGTGGGCGTGACGCTGGAAACCATGCGCTACCACACCGAGAGCGTGTTCCGCGGACTGCGCCGCGTGCAGGGCACGGCCTGGCTGATCGCCGACCTGCCCTTCGGCAGCTACCAGGAATCGCGCGAGCAGGCGCTGCGCAGCGCCTCGGTGCTGATGCAGGCCGGCGCCCACATGGTCAAGCTGGAAGGCGGCGGGTGGACCACCGAAACCGTGCGCTTCCTGGTGGAGCGCGGCATCCCGGTGTGCGCCCACCTGGGCCTGACGCCGCAGACCGTGCATGCGTTGGGCGGCTATCGCATCCAGGGCAAGGGAGATGCCGCCGCAGCGCTGCTGCGCGAACAGGCGCTGGCACTGCAGGATGCCGGCGCTGCGATGATGGTGCTCGAGATGGTGCCGGCCGCCCTCGCGCACGCACTCACGGGCGAGCTGGCGCGCTGCGCCACCATCGGCATCGGCGCAGGCCGCGGGACCGCCGGCCAGGTGCTGGTGCTGCATGACATGCTGGGCGTGAACCTCGGACGCATGCCCAAGTTCGTTCGCAACTTCATGGAGGATGCCGGCGGCATCGCACAGGCCATGGCGGCCTACGTGCGCGCCGTGAAGGGCGGCAACTTCCCCGACGACTCGCTGCACGCCTGGTAAGGACCCCATGCACACCGCCCGCACCATCCCCGAACTGCGCGACATTCTCGGCCAGCACCACCGCCCGGCCTTCGTGCCCACCATGGGCAACCTGCACGACGGCCACCTGGCGCTGCTTCGCGAAGCCAAGCCCCTGGGCGACGTCACGGTCGCCAGCATCTTCGTCAACCGCCTCCAGTTCCTGCCGCACGAGGACTTCGACACCTACCCGCGCACCTGGGACAGCGACTGCGAGAAGCTGCGCTCGGTCGGCTGCGACGTGCTGTTCGCACCCGACGAGAAGGCGCTTTATCCCGAGCCGCAGACCTGCAAGGTGCACCCGGACCCGACGCTGGCCGACATTCTCGAAGGCCACTTCCGCCCCGGCTTCTTCGTCGGCGTCTGCACGGTCGTGATGAAACTCTTCAACTGCGTGCAGCCCCGGTTCGCGGTGTTCGGCATGAAGGACTACCAGCAACTCCTGATGATCCGCCACATGGTGCGCCAGTTCGCGCTGCCGATCGAGGTGGTGGGCGGCAAGACTCGGCGTGCGCCGGATGGCCTGGCGCTGTCCTCCCGCAACGGCTACCTCGGCGAGACCGAGCGTGCGGAAGCGGTGCAGTTGTCCAAGACGCTGCAGGCCATGGCCCAGGCGGTGCGCGAGGGAGAGCGCGATCTGGCTGCCATCGAGTCGCGCGCCATGCGCGTGCTGAGGGCGCGCGGCTGGCACCCGGACTACCTGGTGCTGCGCCGGCGCAGCGACCTGCAGCCGCCGGCGCCCGGAGACGCGCTGGTGGCGCTGGGAGCGGCACGCCTGGGCGCCACTCGGCTCATCGACAACCTGGAGATCGATCCGCCGCCCGGCGCCCAGCCCTGACGCAGGCGTGGCGCCGTCCGCTTGGCCATTCAGGGCGCGCGACCGTCAAGCTCCGCGTCGACCCAGCCACGCAGGCTGTTGACAAAGGCCAGCGCCTCGACGCGCGGCAGCTCCTCCACGCGCACCACGGACTCGGCCAGCCGGCCTTCGCGCAGGAAGCGTTCGCGCCCGATGCCGGCCAGCAGACCGCAGGCGGGCGGCGGGGTCAGCCAACGTCCGCCGATGCGAAAGGCGATATTGCCGCGCGTGCATTCGGTGAATTCGCCGCGCGCGTTCCACAGCAGCGTGTCGAAGATGCCCTCGCGCGTGGGCGCGAAGGCGTCATAGTGCGCGCGCCGCGTCGTCTTGAAGCGGACGAACTCGCTGTCGCTGGCGTCGAATGCGCGATCGGCCAGTTGCAGGCGCACCCGCGGCGGGGCGGCGGCGTGAGGGAAAGCCTCGGCCTGCACGCCGCCGTGGGCATCGAGCAGGAGGCGGACGCGCCAAAGGCCGCTCGGATGGTCGAGGCGCAGGCGCCTCAGGCGGCGTGCCACGGTCTCCACGGGAAAAGGATGGCCGAAGTGCGCCGCGGCCGCCGACAGGCGCGCCAGGTGCCCCGCCGAATCGCGAAAGAAGCCGTCTTCCATCGCCATCGTCTCCAGCAGCGCGAAGGGTGCGCTGGCACGCTCGAGAAAGGTGCGCTTGTGGCGCCATTCCTGCCATTCCGCCTCCGCCTGCGAGCCGGACGTGATGCCACTGCCGATGCCGCAGGTGGCCCGCCCGTCCCGCAGCGTGACACTGCGGATCGGCACGTTGAAGACCGCATCGCCGCCGGGGCGAACCACGCCCGCGGCCCCGCAGTAGATGCCACGCGGCGCGGCCTCCAGCGCACGGATCATGCGCATGGCACTGACCTTCGGCGCCCCGGTCACCGAACCGCAGGGAAAGAGCGCTGCGAACACGTCGGCCAATGTGCAGCCGGCCCGCGTGCGCGCCGTGACGTCGGAACTCATCTGCCACACGGTCGGCAGGGCCTGCGCATGGAACAGGCGCGGCACCGCCACCGAAAAAGGCTCGGCAATGCGCGACAGGTCGTTGCGCAGCAGGTCGACGATCATGACGTTCTCGGCCCGTTCCTTGGCCGAGCCGCGCAGATGCGCCGCGGCCTCGGCATCCTCCTGCGGCGTGGCGCCGCGTGCGGCGGTGCCCTTCATCGGCCGCGCCAGCAAGCGGCCGTCCTGCCATTCGAAGAAGAGTTCGGGCGACACCGACAGCAGCTGCGTCGCCCCGTCGTCGATGAAGGCCGAATAGCCGCCAGGCTGGGCGCGCCTCAACGCGGCGAACAGGGCCAGCGCCTGCGCGCGCGGATCGGCGCCCGGCGCGGCTTCGATGCGGCCGTGCAGCAGCGAGGTGTAGTTGACCTGGTAGAACTCGCCGGCGGCGATGGCCTCCTGGAGGCGGGCGAGCACGCCATCGAAGTCCGCGCGCGCCAGCGCCGGCCCCCAGGCCAGCGTGGGCTCAGCCACCTCGCCGATTTCTTCCGGCCAGGGCAAAGCCTGGTCATGGACGCCGAACCACGCCAGCGCCCCGTCGGCTTCGTGCACGGCAAGGGCTGGATCGAACGCGCAGGCAGCCTCGTAGCGCAGGTAGCCGACGCACCAGCGTCCCTGCCGGGCTTGTGACTGCACGGCGTCCAGTACCGGCCGCACCTGCTCCGGCGTGTGTGCCACCAGCGTCTCGCGCGGCACGCCGAAGGCTTGCCGCAGACGCGGGCCGCCCGCCTCGGCTCGCGATGAAAAGTCGATGAGCGCCGAGATGGCGGTCATCAGGCCGCGCCGATGCCTGCCACCAGGCTGCCAGCCGGCAGGCCCTTTTTGAGCCCCGCGGTGAAGTCCAGCATGCGGTCGATGGGCAGACGGGCGCGCAGGCCCAGCGCGGGGTCGACATGGACCTCGCCGGCCCCTGTCTCCAGCGCATGCGCCAAGCCCGCCAGCCCGTTCATCGCCATCCAGGGGCAATGCGCGCAGCTCTTGCAGGTCGCGCCGTTGCCAGCCGTGGGCGCCTCGATGAAGGTCTTGCCGGGGTTGAGGGTGCGAAGCTTGTGCAGCAGACCTGTGTCGGTGGCGACGATGAACTCGCGTGCCTCCATGCGCTGCGCAGCGGCGAGGATGCCGGAGGTGGAGCCCACCGCATCGGCCAGCGCAATCACCGAAGCCGGCGATTCGGGGTGCACCAGCACCTTGGCGCCCGGGTGGGATTCGATCAGCAGCTCCAGCTCGAGCGACTTGAACTCGTCATGCACGATGCACGCACCTTCCCAGCTCAGCATGTCGGCGCCGGTCTCGCGCCGGATGTAGTCGCCCAGGTGCCGGTCGGGCGCCCAGAGGATCTTGCGGCCCTGGGCCTGGAGTGCGCGCACCACGTCGAGCGCGCAGCTGGAGGTGACGAGCCAGTCGGCGCGGGCCTTCACCGCGGCGCTGGTGTTGGCATAGACGACCACCGTGCGGTCGGAATGCTGGTCACAGAAGGCCCTGAACTCGTCAGCCGGGCAGCCCAGGTCCAGCGAGCAGGTGGCGTCCAGGTCGGGCATCAGCACGCGCTTGTCCGGCGAGAGGATCTTGGCCGTCTCGCCCATGAAGCGCACGCCCGAGACCACCAGCGTGCGGGCCGGGTGGTCGCGGCCGAAGCGCGCCATCTCCAGCGAGTCGCTGACCAGGCCGCCGGTTTGCTCCGCCAGGTCCTGCAGGTCGGGGTGGACGTAGTAGTGCGACACCATCACGGCATCTCGCTCGCGCAGCAGGCGGCGGATGCGCTCCTTCAGCGCCTCGCGCTCGGCGGCGGAAGGCTCGGCCGGCACGCGGGCCCAGGCATGGCGCGTGTCGCACGCGCTGCCCGAGACCGGCGGGAGCACCGGTTGTTCGTAATCGACGCTAATCACGGTTGTCATGTCAATTCCTCCACTGCGCTTCACGTGTTACGCGACGCATGAAATGGCGCACGCCAGTCCGGGAACACCGCGGAACCGGCTTTGCCGGGCCGCTGGTGTTGCCCCCGGAAGGGGGGTTGGCGGACCCCACGAAGTGGGGAAGCCTGGGGGAGAGCCATGCCCTCCGGGCCGCTGGTGTTGCCCCCGGAGAGGGGGTTGGCGGACCCCACGAAGTGGGGAGCCTGGGGGGAGAGCTTCACTTCAGGCTTCCTGGAATCGCATGGAGTAGTCGATCGCCTTGACGTCCTTGGTGAGGGCACCGACCGAGATGCGGTCCACCCCCGTCTCGGCCAAGGCGCGGAGGCTTTCCAGCGTGACGCCGCCGGAGATCTCGAGGATGGCGCGGCCTTCGCCTGCGCCTTCGTTGAGGCGCACGGCCTCGCGCAGCGTGGGCAGGTCCATGTTGTCCAGCAGGATCATGCGCGCGCCGTGGGCCAGCGCTTCGTCGAGCTGGGCCAGTGTCTCGACCTCGATCTCGATGAACTTCGCGCCGGGCGCCGCGCGTCCGGCGGCCTGCAACGCGGCACCGACGCCGCCGGCCGCGGCGATGTGGTTCTCCTTGATCAGGATGGCGTCGTAGAGGCCGATGCGGTGGTTGGTGCCGCCGCCGGTGCGGACCGCGTACTTCTGCGCCAGCCGCAAACCGGGCAGCGTCTTTCGCGTGTCGACGATCGCAGCCCGCGTGCCGCGCACCGCATCGACGTAGCGGGCCGTCTTGGTGGCCACCGCGCTGAGCAGTTGCAGAAAGTTGAGCGCGGTGCGCTCGGCGGTCAGCAGGGCCCGCGCGTCGCCGGCAATCTCGAGAACGACCTGGTCGGCGGCGCAGCGAGCGCCTTCAGCCCCATGCCACGTGATGACGGCCTGGGGGTCCATCCGGCGCACCACGGCTTCCGCCCAGGGGGCGCCGCAGAGCACGGCCTCTTCACGCAGCAGAACCCGCGCCGTGGCCCGGCGGCCGGCTGGCACGAGGGCGGCAGTCAAGTCGCCGTCGCCGGCATCTTCGCTCAGCGCTCGCTGCGCATCGGCAGCGGCCAGCTCGGCCAGTCGGGATGGGGAGAAGTCGAAGAAGTCGTCGTCCATGGGAATTGTTGTGTCTGATCTTCGAGAAGCTCGAGGCCGCCCAGGGGGTCAGGGCCTTTCGACCCCAGGCTCGCGGCCCATCAGTTCGGCCACCGCCTCGGCCGGCCGCACGCGGCCATCGAGCAGGGCCACCACACTCTCGGCAATGGGCATCTCCACGCCAAGGTGGCGCGCGCGCTGCACCACGGCGCGCGCACAGTACACGCCCTCAGCCACGTGGCCGAGCGAGTCCACCGCCTGCTCCAGGGTCTTCCCCGCGGCCAGCAGCAGCCCCACCTTTCGGTTGCGCGACAGATCGCCGGTGGCGGTGAGCACCAGGTCGCCCAGGCCCGAGAGGCCCATGAAGGTATCGGCCCGCGCACCCAGGGCCACGCCCAGGCGCGTCATTTCGGCCAGGCCGCGCGTGATGAGCGCAGCCCGCGCATTGAGGCCGAGGGCCAGGCCGTCGGCCAGCCCGGTGGCAATCGCGAGCACGTTCTTGACGGCGCCGCCGACCTCGACGCCGACGATGTCCTCGTTGGCATAGACACGCAGGCTGGGACCGTGGAAGGCATCCACCAGCGCCTCGCGCAAGCCGGCATGGACGCTGGCGGCGACCAGGGCGGTGGGCCGACCCTGGGCGACCTCCTGCGCGAAGCTGGGGCCGCTGAGCACGCCGGCCACAAGACCGGGCGCCACCTGCGCCTGGATCTCGTGCGCCAGAAGCCCCTCGGCACCGCCGTGGGCGTGTTCGAAGCCCTTGCAGAGCCACGCGACCGGGCAAGACGAGCCGCGCAGCGCCAGCAGCATGTCGCGCAGACCGGCCATGGGCGTGGCGATGATCGCCAGGTCGGCGCCGGCCACCGCGTCAGGCACCACGCCTGAGCACATCTGCACCGAAGCGGGCAGCGGGATGCCGGGCAGGTAGCGCGTGTTCTCGCGCGCCAGCGCCATGGCTTGGGACTGGGCCTCGTCCCGGGCCCAGAGGCTGACCGCGTGGCGGCCGGCCGCATTGATCGCCAGCGCCGTGCCCCAGGCGCCGGCACCGAGCACGCAGATCTTCATCGGCGGCGGATGCGCAGAGTGCGCGCAGCGTGCCTACTGGGTGACGATCGGCGAGGCTTGGCCGGCCGCCTGGGCCTGCTGCTGCTCGAACATGGCCTGGAAGTTGATCTCGGCCAGGTGCACCGGCGGGAAGCCGCCGCGCTGGATCACGTCGGCCACGTTGCCGCGCAGGTACGGGTAGACGATCTGCGGGCAGGCGATGCCGAGGATGGGGCCCATCTGCTCTTCCGGCAAGTTGCGGATCTCGAAGATGCCGGCCTGCTTGGCCTCGACCAGGAACACCGTGCGCTCCTGGATCTTGGTCTGCACCGTCGCGGAGACGGTGATCTCGAAGATGCCGTCAGCCACCGGCTGGGCGTCGACACCGAGCTGGATGTCGACGGTGGGCTGCTCCTGCTCGAGCAGGATGGCCGGCGAGTTCGGCTGTTCGAGCGACAGATCCTTCAGATAGACGCGCTGGATCTGAAAGACGGGATCTTGGGCTTGCTGGTCGGCCATGGCTGGACTTTCTGGTCAAAACAATGCCCACCGGGGAAGGAGTGTCCCGACGGCGGGCTATGGGATTTCGGGTGAGCGGGCGATTATCGCCCGGCGGATTCAGGCGCCCTGCAGAAGCGGCTCCAGGCCGCCGCGCCCGTCGAGGGCGATCAGGTCGTCGCAGCCGCCGACGTGGGTGTCACCGATGAAGATCTGCGGAACGGTGCGGCGCTGGGTGATGTTCATCATGGCGATCCTGGCCTGGGGGTCGGTGTCGACGCGGATCTCTTCGATCTGCTCCACGCCCTTGGCTTTGAGGATCTGCTTCGCGCGAATGCAGTAAGGGCAGACCGCGGTGGTGTACATCTTGACGGGTTGTTGCTTGCTCATGAGTCCGGGAGTTAGGCCTTTTCAACGGGGAGGTTAGCCTCTTTCCAGGATTTGAGCCCGCCGGCCACCGCTTGGGCCTTGTCGTAGCCGAGTTTCTTGGCCGTGGCCACGGCACGCTGCGCGCGTGCACCGCTGGCACACACCATCAGCAGCGGCACCGTCTTGTTCTTGACCGTGGCGGTGAGCTTCTCCTCGAGCTGGGCGAGCGGCACGTTCTTGGCGCCGGTCACATGGCCCGCGGCGAATTCCTCCGGCTCGCGCACGTCAACCACCACGGCGCGCTCCCGGTTGATCAACTGAACTGCGCCTTGCGCCGTCAGCGATCCGGTGTTGGCGCCACGAACCAGCGGCCAGGCCAGCATGGCACCGGAGCTGAGCGCAATCAGGATCAGCATCCAGTTGTCGACGATGAATTTCACGATGTTCCTCGGTTGGGCAAACGCGGGATTTTAGAATGTCGCGTTTTGGCAAGCGTTCCCAAAGGCCCTCCCCCATGCACAAACTGGTACTGATCCGCCATGGCGAATCAACCTGGAACCTCGAAAACCGTTTCACCGGCTGGACCGACGTCGACTTGACGGCCACCGGCATCGAGCAGGCCAAGCAGGCCGGCCGGCTGCTGAAGGCCGAAGGCTACGACTTCGACGTGGCCTACACCAGCGTTCTCAAGCGCGCCACGCGGACGCTGTGGCACACGCTCGACGAGCTGGACCGCACCTGGCTTCCGGTGGTGCATTCCTGGCGCCTCAACGAGCGCCACTACGGCGGTCTCCAGGGCCTCAACAAGGCCGAGACGGCCAAGAAGTACGGGGACGAGCAGGTGCTGATCTGGCGCCGCAGCTACAGCGTGCCGCCACCGCCCCTGGAGCCGAACGACCCGCGCTGCGAACGGAGCGACCCTCGCTACGCCAAGCTGGCGCCCGAGCAGGTACCGCTGACCGAATGCCTCAAGGACACGGTGGCGCGCGTGCTGCCCTTCTGGAACGAGTCCATGGCGCCGGCCATCCGCGCCGGGCGCCGCCTCGTGGTGGCGGCGCACGGCAACTCGATCCGCGCGCTGGTCAAGTACCTCGACGGCATCTCCGACGACGACATCGTCGGCCTCAACATTCCGAACGGTATCCCGCTGGTCTACGAACTCGACGACGAACTCAAGCCGCTGCGCCACTACTATCTCGGCGACGCGGCCGCTGCCGAGAAGGCTGCGGCCGCGGTGGCGGCCCAGGGCAAGGGCTGAGCGCAAGCCAAATCGCAGCGAGGCCCTCGGATACGAGGAACCACAGCAGACAACTTGCTTCCAAGCTGTGTATATTTGCTTGACAGGCGACAAGGACATTACATGGGCCAGAAACTCAAGATCACCGGCTGGGTCGCAGCCGGCGCCGTTGCCGGTGCGTTGACCACGGTCTCGTTGCAAACAGTTGCAAGAGGTTCACTGGCCCCCCTTCCGCTCGAAGAGCTGCAGCAGCTTGCCGCCGTGTTCGGAATGGTGAAGAGCGATTACGTCGAGCCGGTGGACGAGAAGAAGCTCATCTCCGATGCCATCTCCGGCATGGTCGCCGGGCTCGACCCGCATTCCCAGTATTTCGACAAGAAGTCCTTCAAGGAATTTCGCGAGGGCACGACCGGCCGCTTCGTCGGCGTCGGCATCGAGATCTCGCAGGAGGACGGGCTGATCAAGGTGGTGTCGCCGATCGAAGGCTCGCCCGCCTTCCGCGCCGGCCTCAAACCGAACGACATGATCACGCGCATCGACGACACCGCGGTGCGCGGGCTCTCGCTGAACGAAGCAGTCAAGCGCATGCGCGGCGAGGCCAACACCAAGGTGCTGCTGACGATCTTCCGCAAGGACGAGAACCGTACCTTCCCTGTGACCATCACGCGCGAGGAGATCCGCACGCAATCGGTCCGCGGCAAGATGATCGAACCGGGCTACGGCTGGATCCGCCTGTCGCAGTTCCAGGAGCGCACGGTCGAGGACTTCGTCAAGAAGGTCGACGAGATCTACAAGCAGGATCCCAACCTCAAGGGCCTGGTGCTGGACCTTCGCAACGACCCCGGTGGCCTGCTCGACGCGGCGGTCGCCATCTCCGCGGCCTTCCTGCCCGAGAACGTCACGGTCGTGTCCACCGATGGGCAACTGGCCGAGAGCAAGTCGGTCTACAAGGCCGCGCCGGAGTACTACCAGCGCCGCGCCGGCAGCGACCCGCTGCGCAACCTGCCGGCCGCGCTCAAGACGGTGCCGCTGGTGGTGCTGGTGAACGAAGGCTCCGCCTCCGCCAGCGAGATCGTGGCTGGGGCCCTGCAGGACCACAAGCGCGCCACGATCATGGGCAGCCAGACCTTCGGCAAGGGCTCGGTGCAGACGGTGCGCCCGCTCGGCCCCGACACCGGGCTGAAGATCACCACCGCGCGTTACTACACGCCTAGCGGCACCTCGATCCAGGCCAAGGGCATCGTGCCCAACGTGCTGGTCGACGAAAGCGCCGAGGGCAGCCCTTTTGCCGCCCTGCGCATGCGCGAGGCCGACCTCGAGAAGCACCTGGCGAGCGGCCAGGGCCCCGAGGCCAAGGATCCGGAGCGCGAGAGGGCGCGCGACGAAGCCCGCAAGCGCCTGGAAGAAGAAGCCAAGAAGCCCCCGCAGGACCGCAAGGTGCCCGAGTTCGGCTCCGACAAGGACTTCCCGTTGGTGCAGGCGCTGAACCGGCTCAAGGGCCAGCCCGTGCTGGTGAGCAAGACGCAGGTGATCGTCGAGAACAAGGAAGAAAAGAAGGAAAACTGATCCTGCGCTCCCGCCACGGGAGCGCCGGTCTCAGCCCGCGCAGCGCATGGAAGACCAGGACCTGCTGCGCTACTCGCGCCACATCCTCCTCGAAGAATTCGGCATCGACGGCCAGGCGCGCGTGAGCGCCGGCCACGCCGTGCTGATCGGTGCCGGCGGCCTGGGCTCGCCGGTTGCGCTCTACCTGGCCGCGGCCGGAGTCGGCCGGATCACGCTGGTCGACGACGACGAGGTCGACCTCACCAACCTGCAGCGCCAGATCGCGCACAGCACCGCGCGCGTGGGGCACGCCAAGGTCGAATCAGCAGCGGCGGCGATGCGCGACATCAACCCGGAGATCCGCATCGACACCTGGGTCCAGCGCGCCGACGAGGCCTTGCTGAGCCGCCTGGTGCCGACGGCCGATGTGGTCGTGGATTGCAGCGACAACTTTGCCACGCGCCATGCCGTGAACCGCGCGTGCGTGGCCCATGGCAAGCCGCTGGTGGCCGGCGCGGCCATCCGCTTCGACGGCCAGTTGAGCGTGTACGACACACGCGACGCGGCCTCCCCCTGCTACGCCTGCATCTTTCCCCCCGACGCCGACTTCGAGGAGACGCGCTGCGCCGTGCTGGGCGTTTTCGCGCCCGTGGTCGGCGCCATCGGCGTGCTGGAGGCCGGCGAGGCCTTGAAGCTGCTCGCCGGCATCGGCCCCTCGCTGGCGGGCAGCCTCCTGATGTTCGATGGCCGCCGCAGTGCCTTCGACACGCTGCGCGTGGCGCGCGACCCGGGTTGCAGGGTCTGCGGCCATCGGCCGCCTGCCGGCTGAGAAATCGGCCGCCTCCCCTACTGCTTTTTGGCCTTCGCCGCACCCGAAGCCGCCTCGCGCGACGCCGGCCGCTTCGCCGTGGCCATCACCTCTTGGCAGTCGGCGTCGGTGCCCGGCCCGGTCTCGACGGTCGCCGCCAGCGCCAGCAGCGGGTTGATCGCCCCCAACACGACCGCCAGCGCTCCCCGGGTGGCGAGCGGGCCGGCTTCCACGCCCGCCGAGGGCGAGCCCAGCGTACCGCCGATGTGCAGCGGCGTCCGCAGGGAGAGGATGCTCATGTCCTTGGGTTGTGCCCGCACCACGAAGTCGAGCGTCTCTTTCGAGAGGTCGGCCTGCCCGGTCGCGTTGAAGACCGTGTCCTCGGTGTCCATCATCACGCTGCGGCTGTGCATGGTGCCCTTGTCGACGTCGAAGGCCAGCGCGGCACAGCGCAGCGTCACGTTCCTGTCGCCACCCAGCAGGAACTTGATGATTTCGCCGCCGTCCAGGCCCATGAACTCGAGCAGCAGATTGCTGAACTGTCCGCGCCCGGTGAGCGCCGCCACGTCGCCCGAGGCGCTGCCCATCCAACTCGCCACCGAGTTGCCCTGGCCGGCCAGGTTCACCCGCCCGTCCAGCTTGCCGAAGCTGGTGCGCATGGTCTCGACCTTGGGGATCAGGCGGTTGAGCTGCATCGCGCGCACGTCCAGCGCAGCCCGGATGTCAGCCGGATTGCGGGTGCCGTCGATGCGGATGGCGCCGGCCAGCGAACCACCGGCCACGCCGAGCTTGAGCGGATCCAGGGTCAGGACCCCGTCCTTCAGCTTGACCTGCACGGCGCCCTGGTCCAGGGGTAGCTCGCGCACGTTGCGGATCCGGTCCGCCGTGTATTTGACGTCGGCATTCATGGCCCGCAAGCGCTCGAAATCCAGCGTGGCGGTCGGCAGCACCTTGCGCCCGGGATCACGCCGCGCCCGCTTGACTTCGGTGATGGTGGGTGGCGGAGCGACACCGTCGACAGCATTGGCCGAGCGTTCGGTCGGCGGCAGGCCGATCAGCGGGCCGAGGTCGTCCATGTCCATGACGCTCGAGCGCAGTTGGCCCGAAAGGTAGGGCAGCTTCGCGGACTGGTCGAAGCGCATGTCGCCGCCAATGTCGGACAGCCCCAGCTTGCCCTTGATGCCGATGGCGTTCCATTGCTTCGCCTGCTTGCGCAACTCGCCGCTCAGCGCGTAGGGCGAGGTCTGCGGCAGCGCGATGCCCAGCAGGGGATAGAGATCGCCGAGGTTCTGACCCCTGAGGTCGAAACGCGCGTCCACGCCGTCCAGCGTGGAGAGTTCCGCAACCGTACCCTGAGCCTTCAGGCGCGTGCGGCCGGCCGTGGCGTCGATCTCGATGGGAAACGGCGGGGCCCCCGCAGACTCGATCTGCAGCACGTTGCCCGTGCGGCCCTGCGCCGTGAGGGCTTGGCGCTGATAACGGCCCTTGATGCGGTAGGTCAGCGGCATGTCCCCTTGGGCACTGTCGAAGCTGAAGTCCGCGTGCAGATCCACGCCCCGGAAGCCCGCGAGAAAGTCGAGCGATCCGTTATCGACTTCCAGCAAGCCGATGACGGGTGCCGTCCCGCTGTCCGCGGTGTTCTTGCCCAGCGCCCAGGTGCGGCGGCCGTCCTCCTCCATCTGAAGGCCCAGCACAGGCGACACCAGTGCGATGCGAGGAATCACGACGCGCCGGGACAGCAGCGGCCACAGGCGCAGTTCGAACTCGGCGCGTTCCGCTTTGACTAGATAGGGGTCGCGGGCCCAGGCCGGATTGGCGAACTCGACGCCGTCGAGCTTGATCGTGGCCCCGCGCCAGCCCAGGTCGACGTCGAGCCGGCGGGTGATCTCGAATTTGCGCCCGGTGCGCTCGCTGACGTATCGATTGACCGGCTCCCGCAGCATGTTCCACGGGAAAAACACCAGCACCAGCAGCAGCGTCAGCAGCAGTCCCAGCAGGACCGCGCCGATCCGCAGCAGGATCGGCAGGCGCAGCTGGGGGGCGCGCACGTCGGTCACGGCACCGTCGTCTTTCGTTCCGGCGTCACGGAGATGGAGGCGGGCGAGGCCAGGAAGCAGATGGCGGTGGTGCCGACTGCGGACGCCGTGGTGGCCGCCTCGGCCAGCCTCAATTCGGCATTCGCCGGCTCTCCCATGACCACGACCGTCGCGGCGGCCAGGGTCAGCAGACCGATGGCCCCATAGTTCCAGATGATCTTCATCGAGGCACCTTCCGTGATGGCGTATGGCAAGGCCGGGGCGGAGCGCCGAGCGGCCACGGGATGCGCAAAGCTTAGATGGGACGGCGCTTTACAGGGGTCGGCGCCACACCGCAGCCCGTGTCGGGCGCCGCCTACGGGCAGTCAGACCACGCACGCGTAAGAACAAGCCTACATCCCGGGGCCGCGGAACGTTGCATCATTCGTGCCTGCATCTTGCGCATCAACCATCGCCTTCATGCCGGCCATTCACTGTGGTGAGCGAAGTTTTTCATCGCTCGCCATCGACCCGCGGTTCTCCATGGACCCCAGATTGAAAACCTACATCGTCGAAGACAACGTCACGATCCGCGAGAACCTTGTCGGCACTCTGGAAGAACTCACGTGCATTTGCGCCGTCGGTTATGCGGAGACGGAGTCGGACGCCGTTCGGTGGCTGGCGCAGCACGGCGACGAATGGGACCTGGCCATCGTCGACCTGTTCCTGAAGCAAGGCAGCGGGCTCGGCGTGCTGCAGGCACTCTCCGAGCGCCGGCCCGAGCAGAAGATCGTGGTGCTGAGCAATTACGCCACGCCGGACATCCGCAAGCGCTGTGCGCAGTTCGGCGTCGACGCGGTCTTCGACAAATCCAACGAGATCGAGGCGCTGATCGACTTCTGCATCCGGCAATCCTCGGTCGTGCAGCAGGCCTCCGGCCCGGGCTGACGTCGGACACGCGAATGCGCCGATGGTCGCAGCCTCCATCCGGCGTCGTGCCCCGCAGCGGCGCAACGCCGCCCCCCACTCAATCGATCAGCTTGTTCTTCAGTGCGTAGTATGTGAGGTCGCTGTTCGAGGACAGATTCATCTTCTCCATCAGCCGCGTGCGGTAGGTGCTCACGGTCTTGACCGACAACGACAACGTCTTGGCGATATCGCCCGCCGTCTCCCCCTTGGCAAGCTTGAGGAACACCTGGAACTCGCGCTCGGACAGCTGCTCATGAGGTGCCGCGTCGTCCTTGCGGTCGAGCTGGCGGGCCAGCAGTTCGGCCACGGCCGGGGTGATGTAGCGCCGGCCCAGCGAGATGGTGCGGATCGCGTTGACGATCTCCATCGGCTCGCATTCCTTGTTGAGGTAGCCGCTCGCGCCCTGTCGGATGAGGTTCATCGCGTAGTGCTCTTCGGGGTAGCCGCTGAGGATCAGGATGCCAACGTCCGGCGCCTTGGCGCGGATCATCGCCAGGGCATCGATGCCGCTCTGCCCGGGCATCGAGAGGTCCATCACCAGCACATCCAGCTCCGTGGTACGGACCAATTCGATGGCCTCGCGCCCACTGGCCGCCTCCCCCACCACCCGCAGGTCGACGTGCTCCGAGAAGAACTGGCGCAATCCGGACCGCACGATGGCATGGTCGTCCACAATTCCGATTTTGATCATCTGGTACCTTCTTTGTCCTGTCGCGGCCTTTTGCGTCGCAGCACACCTCTCCCTGGTTCACAACGATTATTCCCCAATTCGATCAGCTCGCATCTCGCGGAGACCCCATGCGCTGGTTAGCTTTCCCGAAGATGGCCGCCGGCCTCGCCCTCGCGATGCTCGCCGCGCTCACGCTCGTGGGCATCAACGAAGCCGGCTACCGGCAGTCGTCCGAGGCGCTGACGGAGGTTGCCGAGGCGCAGCGCGTTCGGCTCGCGCTCAACATGCTGGTGCAGAACATCGTCGACGCGGAAACGGGGCAGCGTGGCTATCTGTTGACAGGAGAAGCCCGCTATCGCGAACCCTATGACGTCGCCGTCAAGCAGGTGGACGGTCAGCTCGCCGCGCTGCAAGCGCTCTACGCGAATCGCCCGGCGGAGTCATCCCGGCTGGCGGAGTTGGCCAAGCACGTCTCGCGCAAGCTCGCGGAGATCGACATGAGCGTGCGGCTGCGCCAGGAGGGCAACGACGACGCCTGGAAGTTCGTGATCACGACCGACGTCGGCCGCGAGGAAATGGAGGCCATCCGGCAGCAAGCCGGCGAACTCATCGCGATGAGCAACGAGGCCCTGATGCGGGGCCAGGCGCAGATCGCGAAGTCGCTGCAATTCGCCCGCATCGGGATCGCGCTGGTCGCGCTGGCCGGCCTGGTGGCCTTCTACCTGTACCTGCGCCAGACCCATGCGCTGCGCTCCGTCGGCGAGCGGCAGCAGCAGGCGCTGCAACGCGAGCGCAACGCCCTCGAAGACGAAGTGCGCGAGCGCACCGCCACGCTGGCGGAGCTGGCCACCCACCTGCAGGACGTGCGGGAAAGCGAGCGCGGCTTCCTGGCGCGCGAGTTGCACGACGAACTGGGCTCGCTCCTCACCGCGGCCAAGCTCGACGTGGCTCGTCTCAAGTCTCGCCTGGCCGACTCGCCGGATGCGATCTCGCGGCTGCAGCACTTGAACGACCTGCTCAACAGCGGCATCGCGCTGAAGCGCCGCATCATCGAGGACCTGCGGCCTTCGTCGCTGGCCAATCTCGGCCTGATCGCGTCGCTGGAGATTCTCGGCCGTGAGTTCGCCGAGCGCTCCGGCGTAGAGATCGAGATGCTGCTCGAGCAGGTCGAACTCGACGAGGCCAACCAGCTGACTGTCTACCGCATGGTGCAGGAGAGCCTGACCAACATCGGCAAGTACGCGCAGGCGACCGAGGCCAGCATCGTGATGAAGAACTACGGCAATCACGCGGTGGTCGAAGTGAGCGACAACGGCAAGGGCTTCGAAGCCCGCGCCGCGCGCGTGGCCTCGCACGGCTTGGCCGGCATGCGTCATCGCGTGGAGGCGGCCGGCGGCAAGCTGAGCATTTCATCCGCCCCGGGCAAAGGCACGCGGCTGAGCGCCACCCTGCCTGCCGCCGCGAACAACAGCGCTGCCCTCGCGAACCAGTCGGTCTGAGCGGCTCCATTGCAAGGAGCCGGCGCGATTCGGCCATCTCCTACGCCCCCAGCCCTCGGCTGCTGACAGGGTACTGCAGAGGACTGATTTAATTTTCAGTCCATGCTCCACTCGCATCGCGAACATGCCCGCCAAGCGCACATGCCGAAGAGCAAGGTTCGACCACAACGAAACGTACGAGACGTACGAGGCCTGCCCGAAAGGAGTTCCACATGTTGTACTACGCGGTCGTCTTCCTTGTCATTGCCCTGATCGCCGCCTTGTTCGGCTTTGGCGGCATCGCGGCCGGTGCCGTCGGCATCGCCAAGATTCTTTTCATCGTCTTCATCGTGCTGGCGCTCGCGAGCTTCATCGCGGGCTTGATGCGACGATGACAGCGTCGTTACGATGAGCAGGCTCTCGCCACAAATTACTCCGGAAGGAACTTTCATGAGCACGACCAAGACCCCCTCTCAACTGGCCGAAGAAGCGCGCCAGACCGCCAACGACGCCATCGACACCACGCGTGCCTATGCACAGAACGCGGTCAATGCGGCTGGTGAAAAGGTGAGAGACCTGCGCCGCGATGCGGAACCCACTGTGGAGCAGCTGGCAGCCCGCGTACAGCAAGCCGTCCAACGCGGACTCGATGCGGCCTCGACCACCAGTGCGCGCGCGCAGCGCCGCCTGGAACAGGCCGCCGACGTCACCGGCCGTTACATCGCCGACCAGCCGGTACGTTCGGTGCTCATCGCTGCCGCCGCGGGCGCAGCCATCACGGCGTTGATCGTGCTCGCCAGCCGCCGCAGCCGGGACGACTATTGATCTGAGTCCGCCTCGCTGACCGCGCCGCCTGCAGCACAATGCTCCATCCCATCTTCTCCACGGTACTCAGGCATCCGGAACTCATCGCAGACCATGCCAGCAATTACGCGGCGCTTCTGCGGCTGGAAACTGCAGAGGCTGGCAAGGGCCTGATCTCCCGCCTGGTGGCCGGCGTGCTCGCCGCGGTGAGTGCGATGCTGGCGCTGGGCCTGGCGGGCACGGCAGCGATGCTGGGGCTGCTTCAAGGCAGCTTTCATTGGGTGCTGGTGGCCGTGCCCGGGATCTCGCTCCTCATCGCCCTCCTGGCCGGCTACTTCGCGGCGAGGCCTATGCAGTTCCATGGTTTCGATGACCTGAAGATGCAAGTCGACGCCGACATCCAGGCCCTTCGGGCAGCAGGAGATGCCCATGGCCGTTGACCGCAACGTCCTCACGCCCCAGGAGCGCCTTGCCATCTCCCGGCGCGCCCTGGTCGAGCAATTGCAGGGTCATGAAGCCCGGCCTGCCGACGAAGCGGACTTTTCGCCCCGCACGGTGTCCCCCCGCCGCGAGACCTTGTTCGATCGGATCGCCTGGGTTCGGATGGGCCGTCAGATCGTGGCGCGCTGGTGGCGCCGGCATCCCGCGAACGCGGCCACGCAGCTCGCACGCCCCCTGCTGGAGCGTTACGCACGCGAGAAGCCTGCCAAGCTGGTCGCCGCCGCCGCCGGAACAGGCGCGTTGCTGGTGCTGATCAGACCTTGGCGCCTGCTGTCGGTCACGGCGGTGGTCGCTGCCCTGCTCAAGACTTCTGATATCGCCGATCTGGTGACCACGCTGTTGCACAAGACGTCCCATGCCCCACGAAAGGATCCTCCATGACCAATGAAGTTGCCCAAGACAAATCCCGTCAGCGCCTGGTGCTGGACCAGGCAGCCATCGAAAAGGCGGCGTCCCAAAGCCTTGACGATGGCGCTGTCACCCCCGGCTATGGGCCGTGGCGCGACGACATCGTGCAGTTGCTCAACGGCGCCTTGGCGACCGAGCTGGTCTGCGTGCTGCGCTACAAGCGCCACTACTACACCGCCCATGGCGTCTCCTCCCCCGCCATCGCGGACGAGTTCCTGGTGCATGCCAACGAGGAGTCGGCCCATGCGGACCGGATTGCCGAGCGCATTGTGCAACTGGGCGGCGACCCGGATTTCAATCCCAGGACACTTCAGGATCGCAGCCATGCCGGCTACGACGATTCCACGGAACTGCAGGCGATGGTGCGCGCCAACCTGATTGCCGAACGGATCGCCATCGAGTCCTATCGCCAGATGATCAACCTCATCGGCGACAAGGACCCGACCACCCGGCGGATGCTGGAGGAAATCCTCTCCGACGAGGAAGAGCATGCGGACGAGCTGAAGGATTGGCTCGGCAATTGACGCCCGGCCCTCGCACCCTCAAGCGCTGACGATCCAGCCTTCCAACGGATCGATCTCCGCCGGCAAGCCCCAGCCGTGCCGCCCGATGTCCCGGCGGGCGGCCGCCCACGCCGCCTGCACAAGACAGAGCGTGGCATCCAACGCGTCCGCTCGTGCATCCGCCACCAGGAGCGTGCGCTGCGCCTCGGTCAGGACGAGTCGCAGACCCAGCCGCGCCGAGCCTCGCTCGAGCGCATCCAGCAGGTCGGCGCGGGCTCTGCGGCGTTCATCGGTCTGTCGGGCCGCATCGTCGCTCTTGTAGCTGCGCCGGCCGATCAGCTCCCTCGCCAGCAGGCCTGGATAGCCCTCCAACGCAATGCGGGTGACGGTGCCCGCAGGCGTGTACAGCCCCGGCAGGGCTGCCCCGGCCGCCACCAGGCGCGGCACGCCGGCATGCAGCATCAACGCGACGGGCGGATTGACCCATTTCATCGAGGGGCTGGAACCCGCCGGTCCGTCCGTGGCGCGGTGGGCGAATTTGGCCCCCGCCGGCCGGGCCATGCAGAAGGCGGCAAAGGCCTCCCGGATGTGACGCCGGTCAAGGGTGGCGTAGTGCGCGAGCAGCGCACGCCATTCGGTCGGCCAGCCCAGTCGCTCGACCAGTTCACGCGGCAAGCCGAAGGGGAGGTCGAAGGCACCCACCCATGCCGGCGTATCGGCCAGCCATCGGCACCAGGCTTCCAGCGTGGTGAAGCTTTCGAGACCCTGGAGGGCCACCCCGCCCTCGACCGCCTGCCCCCGTGCCAGCCTGATGGGCTTGCGCGCCGTGGGCGCACTGGAGAAGTCACAGCCCAGCAGCAGCGCGTGCACCGCGGCAGGCGCCGGCTTCAGTGCCGGCCGACGATGGCGGCGGTGGCCATCAGCTCTTCCAGCAACGCGAGTGACACCTTGCCGGAGACCGAATAGGGGTCCAGTTCGGGCTTCTCGGAGTACTTGAGCAGGGTCGAGACGTTCAGCTTGGAGAGGTTGACCTGGCCCATCGTCCAGCCACCGAATCGGCGCTCGGAGATTTCTTCGTAGTGCAGCAGCACCACGTCCTTGTGGCGCGGGTCGCGCTGGATGTGGCCGTAGAGTTCGCTGATCGCCGTCCGCCCGCCCTCGATCGCCTGCAGGAACACGCCGCCGCCGTAGCAGAGGATGCCGGTGATGCCGCACGCGATGTTGTGCGTGCGGGATTGGGCCAGGATGGATTCGATGGCGTCGGCGCTGGTGTCGACAGCGCGGCTGGCATAAAGCAGGCGTACGAGCATGGCTCAGTTCCGGCGGGGAATGAGGGCGAGAAATTCGCGCCGCAGGTTGGAGTCCTTGAGGAAGACGCCACGCATCACGGAATTGATCATCTTGCTGTCCATCTCCTTGACGCCGCGCCACTGCATGCAGAAGTGCTCGGCCTCCACCACCAGCGCCAGGCCATCGGGCTGCGTGCGCTCCTGGATCAGGTCGGCCAGTTGCACCACGGCCTCCTCCTGGATCTGGGGCCGGCTCATGACCCATTCGGCCAGGCGCGCGTACTTGGACAAGCCGATCACGTTGGTCTTCTCGTTCGGCATGACACCGATCCACAGCTTGCCGATGATCGGGCAGAAGTGGTGCGAGCAGGCGCTGCGCACCGTGATCGGGCCCACGATCATGAGCTCGTTCAGGTGCTCGGCGTTCGGGAATTCGGTGAGCGAGGGCGCCGTCACGTAGCGGCCCTTGAACACCTCGTTCACATACATTTTGGCCACGCGGCGCGCGGTGTTCTCGGTGTTGTGGTCGTTTTCGAGATCGATCACCAGGCTCTCGAGGACGTCCTTCATCTTGTCCTCGACCTCGTCGAGCAATAGCTCGAGCTCGCCGGGCCGGATGAACTCCGCGATGTTGTCGTTCGCGTTGAAGCGGCGGCGGGCGGCGACCAAACGCTCCCGGATCTTCAGGGAGACGGGCGTGCCCTCGTCCCCGGCGTCAGGCTCGGGACGCTCGGCGGTGTCGATTTTTCTCAGCATCCGCGCATCCTAACAGTGAATGACGAGCGGGCGAATGACCCTGCAGCGCGCGTCCCGCTTCGGCTCGAAGCTATTTTTTTGATAGCACAAAGTCCGCGACCAGCGGCAGGTGGTCGGACATGCGGGCCCAGATGCGCCCCCGCGGAACGCTGCTGGCGACGACCTCGACCTGACGCGCGTAGATGAAATCGAGCTGAGTCACCGGCAGACGCGAGGGGTAGGTCAGCGTCCGCGCGCCGCGCAGGTCGCTGGTGTCGCGCAGGCCCATGGCGTTCATTGCGTGGCGCATGCGGGCGCCCCAGTCGTTGAAGTCGCCGGCCACCACCAGCACCTCGCCGGGCGGGATCTCGCGCTCGATGAATTCTCTCAGCGCCGCCACCTGGCGCACCCGGCTGCCGCGGATCAGCCCCAGATGCACCACGATGGCATGCACCGGCTGGCCCTCCACCTCGATCACCACATGCAGCAGGCCGCGCTGCTCGAAACGATGGTCGGAGATGTCCTGGTGCGTCTTGCGGAGCACCGGCCAGCGAGTCAGCAGCGCATTGCCGTGCTCGCCGTGCTTGGTGATGGCGTTGGTCTCGTAGACGGCCGTGTAGCCTTCCGGCGCCAGGAAGTCGGCCTGCGGCAACTCGGGCCAGTGCTGGAAGCGGGCCGCCGCCTGACGGTTGATCTTGCGCACTTCCTGCAGGCAGACGATGTCGGCATCGAGTTGCTCGATGGCGTGGCCCAGGTTGTGGATCTCGAGCCGCCGGGCCGGGCCGATCCCCTGCACACCCTTGTGGATGTTGTAGGTCGCGACGCGGAGTTGGCTTGTCGACGGATTCATTGCGCAAATTTTGGCAGGAGCAGGATCGCTTCCGCGTTCGAGGGGGAAAAGCAGGCGTCGGCTGCCTCCTGGTAGGGCAGCCAGCGCCAGGCGGTGTGTTCGCGCGGGTCCAGCGTCGGCGTCAGGCGCTCGGGTACGCACAGACCGAACAGGTGCTCGGTGTTGTGGGTGATGCCAGGCGCGTAGCGCGAGCGCCAGCGCGGATAGATTTCGTAGACGTTCTGCAAGCCCCAGCTACGCAAGCCCTGGGCCAGCGGGCTGCCTTCCCCGCAGCGGATGCCCGTCTCCTCGGCCACTTCGCGCGCCGCGGTGAGCGCCAGCGGCTCGTCCGGATGATCCTTGCTGCCGGTGACGGACTGCCAGAAGTCCTCGGCATCGGCGCGCCGGATGAGCAGTACCTCCAGTGCCGGCGTGTGGATCACGACCAGTACCGATTCAGGGATTTTCCAGGGCGGCCCGCTCATGCTCGCGCCCCGGGAAGATCAGGCGGCCTGCTGCGGCTGCGGGTTGCGCAGCCGGATGTGGAGTTCGCGCAGTTGCTTCTCGTCGACCGGGCTCGGCGCCTGCGTCAGGAGGTCCTGCGCGCGCTGGGTCTTGGGGAAGGCGATCACGTCGCGGATCGATTCGGCGCCGGTCATCAGCATGACAAGACGATCGAGGCCGATGGCGATGCCGCCGTGCGGCGGCGCGCCGTACTGCAACGCGTCCAGAAGAAAGCCGAACTTGTTCTGCGCATCTTCCGGGCTGATCTTGAGCGCGCGGAACACCTTGCTCTGCACTTCCTCGCGATGGATACGCACCGAGCCGCCGCCCATCTCGATGCCGTTGAGCACCATGTCGTAGGCCTTGGCGATGCACTTCTCGGGCGCGGTGTCCATGAGGTCCTCGTGGCCGTCCTTCGGCGAGGTGAACGGGTGGTGCACAGCGGACCAGCGCTGGCCTTCCTCGTCGAACTCGAACATCGGGAAGTCCACCACCCACAGTGGCGCCCAGCGGTCCTCGAACAGGCCGTTCTTGCGGCCGAAGGCGCTGTGGCCGATCTTCACTCGCAGCGCGCCGATGGCGTCGTTGACGATCTTTTCCTTGTCGGCGCCGAAGAACAGGATGTCGCCGTCGCGCGCCCCGGTGCGGGCCAGGATCTCGGCCAGCGCGCCATCGCTGAGGTTCTTGACGATCGGGCTCTGCAGGCCCTCGCGGCCCTGGGCCGCATCGTTCACCTTGATGTAAGCCAGACCCTTGGCACCGTAGATCTTGACGAACTCGGTATAGGCATCGATGTCGCCGCGCGAGAGCCCGCCCTCGGCGCCGCCGCCGGGCACGCGCAGCGCAGCCACGCGCCCACCCTTCATGCTCGCGGCCTGCGCGAAGACCTTGAACTCGACGTTTCGCATCACGTCCGTGAGTTCGGTGAACTCGAGCTTCACGCGCAGGTCGGGCTTGTCGGAGCCGTACTTGTGCATCGCATCGGCGTAGCTCATCACCGGGAACGGCGGCAGTTCCACCTGCGCGGCGGCGCGAAAGACCTTGCGGATCATGCCCTCGAACATCTCTCGGATCTCCTCCTCGGCCATGAAGGAGGTTTCGATGTCGATCTGCGTGAACTCGGGCTGGCGGTCGGCGCGCAGGTCCTCGTCGCGGAAGCACTTGACGATCTGGTAGTAGCGGTCGTAGCCGGCCACCATCAGCAGCTGCTTGAAGAGCTGCGGCGACTGCGGCAGCGCGAAGAAGCTGCCGTCGTGCACGCGGCTGGGAACCAGGTAGTCGCGCGCGCCCTCGGGCGTGGACTTGCCCAGCATCGGCGTCTCGATGTCGATGAAGCCGTTGTCGTCGAGGAACTTGCGCGCCTCCATCGTGACCTTGTAGCGCAGCATCATGTTGCGCTGCATGGCAGGGCGGCGCAGGTCCAGCACGCGGTGCGTCAGGCGGGTGGTCTCGGACAGGTTGTCGTCGTCCAGCTGGAAGGGCGGGGTCACGGAGGGGTTGATCACCTTCAGCACGTGGCTGAGCACCTCGATCTTGCCGCTCTTGAGGTTCTCGTTGACGGTGCCCTCGGGGCGCGCGCGCACCAGGCCCGTGACTTGCACGCAGTATTCGTTGCGCAGGCCTTCGGCGGTGGCGAAGGTGTCCGCGCGGTCAGGGTCGCACACCACCTGTACATAACCCTCGCGGTCGCGCAGGTCGATGAAGATCACGCCGCCGTGGTCGCGCCGGCGGTTGACCCACCCGCAAAGGGTGACGGTTTGCCCCAGCAGGGCTTCGGTCACGAGACCGCAATAGTGAGAACGCATGGCCATAATATTTTTCCAGCGCCTTCGAGGGCGCGTGTTTATCTGGTTGCGATGGCTGCGGGGCCGCCGGGAACGACCACGCCCATCGACACGATGTACTTGAGCGCGTCGTCCACGCTCATCCTGAGTTCGATGCAATCGCTGCGCCTGAGCATCACGAAGTAGCCGCCCGTGGGGTTGGGCGTCGTGGGCACGTAGACGCTGAGGTAGTCGCCACCGCCCAACTGCGACAGCACCTCGCCGCCGGGGGCACCGGTGACGAAGGCGATGGTCCAGACGCCATCACGCGGCCACTGGACCAGCACCGCGGTGCGAAAGGCGTTGCCGTTCTCGGAGAACAGCGTGTCAGAGACCTGCTTGACGCTCGAGTAGATCGAGCGCACCACGGGAATGCGGCGCACCACGGCATCGCCCCAGCCCAGCAGGCGCTTGCCGATGAAGTTGCTGGCGACGGCGCCGACCACCAGCAGGATGGCCAGCGTCAGCAACACGCCCAGGCCGCGCACGCGGTGCTGCGAGAGCCACTGCTGCCAGTCCTCGGGCAGCAGCCACAGCGTCTGGTCCAGCGTGCCGATGATCCAGTTCAGCACGCCGAGCGTGATGACCAGCGGCACGATGACCAGGAGGCCGGACAGCAACCATTTGCGCAGCGCGTGCATGGGGGATCGGGCTCAGTCGCCCTTGGCGGCGGGCGCCGGCGCCGGCGCAGGGGCCGGCGCGGGGGATGCGGCAGGCGCCGGCGCGGCGGACGTGTCGGCGCTGCCGCCCTCGCCCGAGGTGCTCGTGCTGCCGGCCGCCTTGTCCGCGTCCTTCTTGCCGCCGCCGTCCCGGAAGTCGGTCACGTACCAGCCGGACCCTTTGAGCTGGAAGCCGGCCGCGGTGACCTGCTTGCTGAACGCACTCGCGCCGCACTCCGGGCAATCGGTCAGCGGCGCATCGGACAGTTTCTGCAGCACATCCTTGGCAAAGCCGCAGGCGCTGCACTTATAGGCGTAGATTGGCATGTGAAGGGGGAGGAAAAGCCACGCGGCCGACGGGGCTGGCGGCCGCTCGCAAAGCTCTCGATTATAGGGCTGCCCCCCCGGGGACCTGCCCTCCCCTCCCGGCCACTCAGGAGGCGTAGTTCACGCCTTCTCAGGCGAGGTCCACCGCCAGCGGGCGGTGCGGCGTCCGACGGTTCTGCACCCACTGCGGCGCCAGCGAGCCGGCGATCATGCCGACGAAGGAGGCCAGCACGCCGGCGAGCTGGGCCGGGAACGCCTCGCCCCAGGGCATGGCCATGAACAGCAGCCACACGCCGATGCCTAGCACCACCGAGGCCACCGCGCCCTGGGTGCTGGCGCGTTGCCAGTAAAGCCCGCAGACCAGCGGCACGAAGGCGCCCACCAGCGGCACCTGGTACGCACCCGAGACCAGTTCGTAGATCGAGGTGCCCTGCATGCGGATCGCGTAGGCCAGCACGGCGACGCTGAACAGCAGCACCGTGATGCGCATCGTCAGCAGGTTCTCGCGGTCGCTGCCGGCCGGGCGAAACTGGCGCCAGATGTTCTCGGTGAAGGTCACGCTGGGGGCGAGCAACGTGGCCGACGCGGTGGACTTGATGGCCGACAGCAGAGCGCCGAAGAAGAACACCTGCATCACGAAGGGCATCTTCTCGAGCACCAGGGTGGGCATGACCTTCTGGGGATCGTCCTTGAGCAGGGCCTCGGTCTGCTCCGGCATGATGATCAGCGCGCTGGCCACCAGGAACATGGGCACGAAGGCGAACAGGATGTAGCAGATGCCGCCGATCACCGGCCCGCGGGTGGAGGCCTTCACGCTGTTGGCCGACATCACGCGCTGGAACACGTCCTGCTGGGGAATGGAGCCCAGCATCATGGTGATGGCCGCGGCGAAGAAGAAGATGATCTCCTTCCAGCTCGGCTCGGGCCAGAAGCGGAACAGATCCTTGCTGGCCGCCAGGGCGAGCACCTTGTCGGCGCCGCCAGCCATGTTGCCGGCGAACATCGCGATGGCGGCCAGGCCCAGCACCAGGATGATCATCTGGATGAAGTCGGTCACCGCCACCGACCACATGCCACCGAACAGGGTGTAGGCCAGGATCGAGACCACGCCGATCGCCATCCCGACCGGGATGCTGATCATGCCGCCCGACAGCAGGTTGAACACCAGCCCCAGGGCCGTGACCTGCGCCGACACCCAGCCCAGGTAACTCAGCATGATGATCAGCGAACAGGCCACTTCGACGGTGCGGCCGTAGCGCTCGCGGTAGTAGTCGCTGATGGTCAGCAGCGTCATCCGGTACAGCTTGCCGGCGAAGAACAGACCGACCAGGATCAGGCACATGCCGGCGCCGAAGGGGTCCTCGACCACGCCATGGAGGCCGCCGTCGATGAACTTGGCCGGGATGCCCAGCACGGTCTCGGAGCCGAACCAGGTGGCGAAGGTGGTGGTCACGATCATGTAGAGCGGGAGGTGCCGCCCGGCGATCGCGAAATCGGTGGTGTTCCTGACGCGCCTGGCCGCATAGAGACCGATGGCAATGGTGATCAACAGGTAGACGATGACCAGGGTCAACAGCACGGCGAAATCTCCTTCGTCTTCAGAACAGACGCACGCGCACCAGCACCTGCATCGCGATCAAGCCCAATACAAAACCCATGCCACCGTAGATGATGGCCTGCAGCAGCCGGTTGGTGCGCTTTTGAGCCGCCAGCAGCTCCATCAGTTCGCGGCGGTGGTCGGCGGGTCGATTCTCCAGGAAATCGTGCAGCAGCCGGGGCAGCTGCGGCAGCAGCTTGGCATAGCGCGGCGCCTCGGCCCGGAGTTGCTCGAGCAGCTTGCGCGGGCCGATCTGGTCGCTCATCCATTTCTCGAGGAAGGGCTTGGCGGTGTGCCAGAGGTCCAGCTCCGGGTCGAGCTGGCGGCCCAGGCCCTCGATGTTGAGCAGGGTCTTCTGCAGCAGCACCAGTTGCGGCTGAATCTCGACGTGGAAGCGGCGAGAGGTCTGGAACAGGCGCATCAGCACCATGCCGAGCGAGATTTCCTTGAGCGGGCGGTCGAAGTAGGGCTCGCAGACGGTGCGGATGGCCGCTTCGAGTTCGTCGACGCGGGTGCCGCCGGGCACCCAGCCGCTTTCGAGGTGCAGCTCGGCGACCCGCTTGTAGTCGCGCCGGAAGAAGGCGGCGAAGTTCTGCGCCAGGTACTCCTTGTCCGACTCGGTGAGCGTGCCGATGATGCCGAAGTCCAGCGAGATGTAGCGCCCGAAAGTGGCCGGCTCCAGGCTGATCTGGATGTTGCCCGGGTGCATGTCGGCATGGAAGAAGCCGTCGCGGAATACCTGGGTGAAGAAGATGGTCACGCCGTCGCGCGCCAGCTTGGGGATGTCCACCCCGGCGGCGCGCAGGCGGTCCAACTGGGCGATCGGCACGCCCTTCATGCGCTCCATCACGATCACTTCGGGGTGGCACAGGTCCCAGAACATTTCGGGGATCAGAACGAGCTCGAGCTGGCTCATGTTGCGCCGCAACTGGGCGGCGTTGGCCGCCTCGCGCACCAGGTCGAGCTCGTCGTGCAGGTACTTGTCGAACTCTGCCACCACCTCGCGCGGCTTGAGGCGCTTGGCATCGGTCGACAACCCCTCGACCCATCGCGCCATCATGGCCATGAGCTCGAGGTCCTTCTCGATCACGCCGCGCATGCCGGGGCGCAGCACCTTGACCGCGACTTCGCGCAGCGTGCCGCCGTCGTGGCGGATGGTCGCGAAGTGCACCTGGGCGATCGAGGCGCTGGCCACGGGCGTCTCGTCGAACTCGACGAAGACTTCGCCCACCGGCCGTCGAAAGGCGCGCTCGATGGTCGCGATGGCCACCCTGGAGTCGAAAGGCGGCACGCGGTCCTGCAGCCAGGCCAGTTCATCGGCGATGTCGGCGGGCAGCAGGTCGCGCCGCGTCGACAGCACCTGGCCGAACTTCACGAAGATCGGGCCCAGCCTTTCCAGCGCTTCGCGCAGGCGCTGGCCGCGCGGGGCTTCCAGTTTCCGGCCGAAGGAGACGATGCGGGCCAGCGCCCGCAGCCAGGGCTTCTGGAAGCTGGTGAGCACGAGCTCGTCGAGCCCGTACCGCAACGCGATCAGGACGATGAAGACGCCGCGGTAGAGGCGCCTCATTCGGCGCTCGCGGAGCCGGCAGGCCTGCCGCCCCGCTCACCCACGAACTTCCGCAGCGCCTCCACCACGCGCCCGGCGCCGGTGGCGATGGAATGGGCCGGCACGTCGCCGATCAGGCGCGCCAGGTCGTCCTCCACATCCCAGCGCACGTGGTCGACCAGCCAGTTGACCTCGGCCGCCAACTGCACGTCGCCCTCGATGCGCACGGCCGGCTTGTCGCCGCGGAAGGCGGCTCGCGCCAGGCCGAGAGGCGAGGTCTCGGTCACGGCCAGCAGCAGTTCGGGCACCGCACCCTCCGGCGCCAGGTCGAGCAGGCCGGCGGGCGTGGCGACCACCTTCATGGTCACGAAGCGCCATTCGAATTGCACCACCCTGCCCTGCTGGCGCGCCAGGCGCTGCTGCGCCTCGGGCTCCTGCTGCAGCACATGATTGAGGAAGAGGACGGCGCGGTGCTGAACCTCGTGGATCACCCAGTCGGGCGGCTGCAGCCGGGCGCCGACACGGTTGACGAAGTCATCGAGAAAAGAAAAAGGGGACGATGGCGTGACCATGTCCCCATTATCCCGGTCCTTTGGACCGGATCGAAGCATTGCGAGACTTACTGGAGGGCCTGCACGCCCGCCACGAGCCAGCCGCTGCCGCCGCTCACGGGCCGGGTCATGTTCCAGACTTCGCGGAAGGGGCTGGGGCCGGAGGACATGTCCTCGCGGATCATCCCCGAAAACTCCACGCTGGCCATGTAGGCGTCCGGCATTTCCTCGATGCCCAGCAGCTTGGCGTCCAGCATCACGACCTCGGTCTTGTTGGGCTGCCCGCCGGTGTGGCCTTCGCGCTCGGCCAACTGCTGCTGGATCTCGCCGACCATGCCGTCGGTCATCATCGAACGCAGGGTACCGATGTCGGCGCGGTCCCAGGCGTCCTGCAAAGTCACGAAGTTGCGCTTGGCGGCCGCCAGGAAGCCGTCGGCATCGAAGCCGGGCGGGATGCCCCAGGATTGCGAGCCGGCCAGTGCGGAGCCGATCAAGCCGCCACCCGCCGCGCCCGCGGCGCCAGCCATCGACGAGCCGCCGGTCGCATGCTCCGCCTGTGCCGGGGTGGCATCGAACGCGGCCGTGTTGTGCTCCCACGGACGGGCCGAGGCATCGTTGCCGACATTCTTCGGGCTGTACTGCGCAGGCGATGTCGCCTGCGCCGGGCTGCTGCCGGCGCCCTGGAAAGCCAGGCCGCCATTGCGCTGCGCCATGCCGTTGTTGCCCCGAGAGCGCGCGGCGATGAGCCGCCACACGACCACCGCAGCCATCACCAGCAGGAGGATCAGCAACACGTTGCCGAAAGCCTCGCCCAGGCCGAGCGAATGGGCCAGCCAGGCCAGCCCCAGGCCCGCCGCCAGGCCGCCGAGCATGGCGCCCCACGGACGCTTGGGCGCCGCCTGCGCGGCCGGGGCCGGTGTCGCGGGCTTGGCCGCGGCATTGTTCACGTTGCTCTGGGCCGGCGCGCCGGGCGTCGCCGGCGGCGTTGAGGCGGCTTCACGCTGGGTGACGTTGCTCGACTGCTTGCCGATCGACTTGCCGCCACCCAAGCGGCGCGCGTCGGCATCCATGCTCGCGACGGCCAAGGCGCACACCAGCAAAACGGACCACAAACTCTTCATGACGTCTCCTGCGGCAAAAAAACCTGATTTCGTGTTCATCGTCAGCACTTGATTCCAACATGCAGGGCGACGACACCCCCGGTCAAGTTGTGATAGTCCACGTGGCCGAAACCGCCCTCTTTCATGAGGGTCTTGAGCTCCTCCTGGGAGGGATGCATGCGGATCGATTCGGCCAGGTAGCGATAGCTCGCGTCGTCGCCGGCCACCACCTTGCCCAGGCGCGGCAGCACGTTGAAGGAGTACCAGTCGTAGATCTTCGACAGCGGCTTGGCAACCCGGGAGAACTCCAGCACCAGCAGCTTGCCGCGCGGCTTGAGCACGCGGTTCATCTCCTCGAGCGCCCGGTCCTTGTGCGTCATGTTGCGAAGGCCGAAGGCGACGCTCACCACGTCGAAGTGGTTGTCGGGAAAAGGCAGTTGCTCCGCGTCGCAGACCAGCGTGGGCAGGGCGACCCCGGCGTCGAGCAGGCGGTCGCGGCCAGTGCGCAGCATGGCCTCGTTGATGTCGGTGTGGACCACTTCGCCGCTCTCGCCCACCTTCTTCGCGAAGGCCAGGGCCAGGTCGCCGGTGCCGCCCGCGATGTCGAGCACCTTCGAGCCTTCGTCGAGATTGGCGACCATGACGGTATAGGCCTTCCAGGCACGATGGAGGCCGCCCGACATCAGGTCGTTCATGAGGTCGTAGCGGCTGGCGACCGAATCGAACACGCCGCGCACGCGCCGTGCCTTGTCGCCTTCCTCGACCGTCTCGAAACCGAAATGGGTGCTGCTCACTGAAATTTGATCTCCGCGCGATGCCTGCGCTCCGATGCCAGCCTTGGGAACATTCCCGCGGCGCTTCCGACCGATGTTAGGCCGGAAGCGTTCGTCTCAAGCCGACGACCCCGCAACTACGGCGGGCATTCGTTGCTTCGCTGCGGTGGCGGATTCAGTGGCTGCCGCAGGCGTGGCCGCCCTTGTCGGCCATCGGCGCATCGCGATCGACGCCGGCGGCGGCGAGGCGCCGCTCGTACTCGGCCCAGAGCGCCTGCTGCTTCGAACCGAGCTCGTACAGCAGGTCCCACGAATAGATGCCGCTGTCGTGCCCGTCGGAGAAGCTGGGCTGCACCGCGTAGTTGCCCACGGGCTGGAGGTCCACCAGGTCGACGTTGCGCTTGCCGGTCTGCAGCACTTCCTGGCCCGGCCCGTGGCCCTGGACCTCGGCCGAGGGCGAGTAGATGCGCATCAGCTCGAAAGGAATGCGGTAGCTCGCGCCATCGGAAAAGCTCACCTCCAACACGCGCGACTGCCCGTGCACGGTGATCGACTGGGGCGTGGGCGCGCCCGCCTGCAAACCTGCCATTACGAACTCCTCGTCGCCGGTGGCGCCGATGGCGCCGATGGCACCAACTGCGCCAATTGCAATTGCCGGATCATCTGCTGCTCGACGGCCGGCAACAGCTTCTCGACCGCCGCCTCTCGCGCCGGATCGCGCTGGCGCTGGACCTCTGCCCACACCGAGCCGGGAAAGCGCGAATCCCGATCGAAACGCGCGATCACGTGCCAATGCAGATGCGGCACCGCGTTGCCGAGCGCCGCGATGTTGATCTTGGTCGGGGCCAGCCCGTCGCGCAGGCTGCGCTCCACCGCCACCACCGCCTCCATGCACGCGGCCCGGTCCTCCGGCGCAAGGTCGGACCACTCGGCGACATGGTCTTTCCACACCACACGGTAGAAGGCCGGGAAACCCGCTTCGTCCGCATGGATCACGCGGAGCTTCGCCGTGTCGAACACCCGCCGGCCGCCGGGCTGGTCGCACAAGAGGCACCCCGCCACGCGATGCGCCGCCGTCATACCAGCACTCGCTCGATGCCACCCTGGTTGGCGGCGGCCACGTAATCGGGCATCCAGTCCTCGCCCAGGATCTTGCGGGCCATCTCGACCACGATGTAGTCGGCCTCCAGCAGGCCGTTCTGCAGGTCGCCGCCGTAGCGGCTCAGGCCCTGCAGGCAGCTCGGGCAGCTGGTGAGGATCTTGACGTTGCCCTTCGCGCCCACGGCGCTCTTCGCGCGCAGCGCGGCTTCGCCCTTGCGCAGTTCCTCCTCCTTGCGGAAGCGGACCTGCGTGGAGATGTCGGGCCGGGTCACGCCCAGGGTGCCGGACTCGCCGCAGCAGCGGTCGTTCTTGAGCACGCCCTCGCCCACCAGCGCCTTCACCGTCTTCATCGGCTCCTGCAGCTTCATCGGGCTGTGGCAGGGGTCGTGGTACAGATAGGCGCCTCCGCCCGCCTCGCCGAGGGTGATGCCTTTCTCCAGCAGGTATTCGTGGATGTCGACGATCCGGCATCCGGGAAAGATCTTCTCGAACTGGTAGCCCTGCAGCTGGTCGTAGCAGGTGCCGCAGCTCACCACCACGGTCTTGATGTCCAGGTAGTTGAGCGTGTTGGCGACGCGATGGAAGAGCACGCGGTTGTCGGTGATCATCTTCTCGGCGCGGTCGAACTGGCCGCTGCCGCGCTGCGGATAACCGCAGCACAGGTAGCCCGGCGGCAGCACCGTCTGCACGCCCGCGTGCCAGAGCATCGCCTGCGTGGCCAGGCCCACCTGCGAGAACAGGCGCTCCGAGCCGCAGCCCGGGAAATAGAAGACAGCCTCGGTCTCGGACGTGGTGGCCCTGGGGTCGCGGATGATCGGCACGTAGTCGGCATCCTCGATGTCCAGCAGCGCACGGGCCGTCTTGTTGGGCAGGCCGCCGGGCATCTTCTTGTTGACGAAGTGGATCACCTGCTCCTTGATCGGCGCGGGGCCCAGCGTCGCGGGAGGTGCGGCCGTCTGCTTCTTCGCCAGGCCGCGCAGCAGGTCGTTGGCCAGGCGCTGGGCCTTGAAGCCGATGTCCACCATGCCGGTGCGCATGGCCTTGATGGTCTGCGGATTGGTGGCATTGAGGAACAGCATCGCCGCCGCATTGCCCGGCCGGAAAGACTTCTGGCCCATCTTGCGCAGCAGGTTGCGCATGTTCATCGAAACGTCGCCGAAGTCGATGTTCACCGGGCAGGGTGTCACGCACTTGTGGCAGACCGTGCAGTGGTCCGCGACGTCTTCGAACTCCTCCCAGTGCTTGACGCTGACGCCACGCCGGGTCTGCTCCTCGTACAGGAAGGCCTCGACCAGCAACGAGGTCGCGAGGATCTTGTTGCGCGGCGAATAGAGCAGATTGGCGCGCGGCACATGGGTCGCGCACACCGGCTTGCACTTGCCGCAGCGCAGGCAGTCCTTCACGCTGTCGGCGATGGCGCCGATGTCGCTCTGCTGCATGATCAGCGACTCGTGCCCCATCAGCCCGAAGCTGGGCGTGTAGGCGTTGGTCAGGTCGGCATAGAGGCCGGGGCCGGCGTGCGTCGCGGGCCGCAGCAGCTTGCCCTTGTTGAAACGCCCCTGCGGATCGACGCGCTGCTTGTAGTCGGCGAAAGGCTGCAGCTCGTCATCGGACAGGAATTCCAGCTTGGTGATGCCGATGCCGTGCTCGCCCGAGATCACGCCGCCCAGGCTGCGCGCCAGCACCATGATGCGGGCCACCGCGGCATGGGCGGTCTGCAGCATCTCGTAGTTGTCGCTGTTGACGGGGATGTTGGTGTGCACGTTGCCGTCGCCGGCATGCATGTGCAGCGCCACCCAGACCCGGCCCTTGAGCACGCGCTTGTGGATCGCGTTGCACTCCGCCAGGATGGGCGCGAACTCGGCGCCCGGGAAGATGGCGGTCAGCGGCGCGCGGACCTGGCTCTTCCAGCTGGCGCGCAGGGAATGGTCCTGCAGTTGCGGGAACAGGGTGTCGACGCGGTCCAGCCAATCCTGCCACAGCGCGCGCACCTCGCGCACCAGCGCCAGCGCCTGAGCGACGCGGTCTTCCAGCAGTTCGGCCGAGGAGATGTCGCCGGCATCGTCGCTCTTGCCCAGCGGCAGGTGACCGCGCAGGAAGAAGGCCTCCAGCTCGTCGGCCAGCTGCAGCTTGTTCTGCAGCGACAGCTCGATGTTGATGCGCTCGATGCCGTCGGTGTAGTCGGCCATGCGCGGCAGCGGGATCACCACGTCTTCATTGATCTTGAAGGCGTTGGTGTGGCGGCTGATGGCGGCCGTGCGCTTGCGGTCGAGCCAGAATTTCTTGCGCGCCTCGGGGCTGATGGCGATGAAGCCTTCGCCGCTGCGCGAATTGGCGATGCGCACGACCTCGGAGGTCACGCGCGCCACTGCGTCCGCGTCGTCGCCGGCGATGTCGCCGACCAGCACCATCTTGGGCAGGCCGCCGTGCGTCTTGGACTTGGTGGCGTAGCCGACCGCCTTGAGGTAGCGGTCGTCGAGATGCTCGAGGCCGGCCAGCAGGACACCGGAACGCTTCTGCTCGGCGAACATGAAGTCCTTGATCTCGACGATGCTGGGGACCGCATCCTTGGCGTTGCCGAAGAACTCCAGGCAGACCGTGCGGGTATGGGCCGGCATGCGGTGCACCACCCAGCGGCAACTGGTGATCAGGCCGTCGCAGCCCTCCTTCTGGATGCCCGGCAGGCCGGAGAGGAACTTGTCGGTCACGTCCTTGCCGAGCCCCTCCTTGCGGAAGGTCCTGCCGGGGATCTCCATGCGCTCGCTGCGCAGCCTGGTGCGGCCGTCGGCGGCGAAGTACTGGAGTTCGAACACCGCGCTTTCGGCGTCGTGGATCTTGCCCAGGTTGTGGCCGATACGGGTGACTTCCAGCCACTCGGCCTCGGGCGTCACCATGCGCCAGGAGGCCAGGTTGTCCAGCGCCGTGCCCCACAGCACCGCCTTCTTGCCGCCGGCGTTCATGGCGACGTTGCCGCCGACGCAGGAGGCTTCGGCCGAGGTGGGATCGACGGCGAACACGAAGCCCGCACGCTCGGCCGCGTCGGCCACGCGCTGGGTCACGACGCCGGCCTCGGTCCAGACGGTGGGCACGGGATGGTCGACGCCGGGCAGCGAGACCATCTCGACCTCGGTCATCGCCTCGAGCTTCTCGGTGTTGATGACCGCGCTGTTCCAGGTCAGCGGAATCGCGCCGCCGGTGTAGCCGGTGCCACCGCCGCGCGGGATGATGGTGAGCCCGAGCTCGATGCAGCCCTTGACCAGCGCAGCCATTTCGGCCTCGGTGTCGGGCGTCAGCACCACGAAGGGGTATTCGACCCGCCAGTCGGTGGCGTCCGTCACGTGGGACACCCGGGACAGCCCGTCGAACTTGATGTTGTCGCGCGCCGTGAGCCGGCCCAGCACGCGCGTGGCCCTGCGGCGCAGCGCCGTCACGTCGCGGAACATGGCATCGAAGGCCTGCACCGCCCGGGCCACCAGGTCGGTGAGCTCGCCGACGAGCGCGTCGCGCTGCGCGGCCGCGTCCGGGGTGCGGCGCTTCTGCACTTCGGACAGGCGGTGGTTGAGCGCCTCCACCAGTTGCCCGCGGCGGCGCGGGTTGTCGAGCAGGTCGTCGACCAGGTAGGGGTTGCGCTGCACCACCCAGATGTCGCCGAGCACCTCGTAGAGCATGCGGGCGGAGCGGCCGGTGCGCCGCTCGGCGCGCAGGGTCTGCAGCAGCTCCCAGCCGCGCTCGCCCAGCAGGCGGATCACGATCTCTCGATCGGAGAAGCTGGTGTAGTTGTAGGGGATCTCACGCAATCGCGCGGGCTCTGCGGCCTGCGACAACAACGCCGTCAACGCGGTCGGTGCATTCATCGGGGGATGGGCTTCGGTCGGGCGCTGCGCGCCCCTGAACCAGGGGCAGGAATTTTAAGTCAGGCCTCAGGATGCCGCTGGCGGCATGGCCCGCACTGCACTAGAACAGCACCCGGCTGCGGATCGTCCCCGGCACCTGGGCCAGCTTCTCCAGCGCCAGGTCGGAGTAGGCGGCATCGACATCCGTCACCACGTAGCCGACCGCTTCATTGGTCTGCAGGTACTGGGAGGCGATGTTGATGCGGTTGTCGGCGAACACGCGATTGATGTCCGAAAGCACCCCCGGCACGTTGCGGTGGATGTGCAGCAGGCGGTGCTTGCCCGGGTGCGCCGGCAGCGCCACCTCCGGGAAGTTGACCGACGAGGTCGAGGTGCCGTTGTCACTGTACTTGACCAGCTTCTCCGCCACCTCCAGCCCGATGTTGGCCTGCGCCTCCATGGTGGAGCCGCCGATGTGCGGCGTGAGGATCACGTTGTCCAGCCCCCGCAGCGGCGACTGGAACTCGTCCTTGTTGCTGCGCGGCTCGACCGGGAACACGTCGATCGCGGCGCCGAGCAGTTTCTTCTGCCTGAGCGCCTGCGCCAGGGCCTCGATGTCGACCACCGTGCCGCGCGACGCATTGATCAGGATTGCGCCGGGACGCATGGCCGCGATTTCCTTGGCGCCGATCATCCACTGCGTCGCCGGGGTCTCGGGCACGTGCAGGCTCACGATGTCGCTCTGCAGCAGCAGCTCGTTCAGCGTGCGCACCTGGTGCGCGTTGCCCAGCGGCAGCTTGGTGACGACGTCGTAGAACACCACCTGCATGCCCAGCGCCTCGGCCAGCACCGACAGCTGCGCGCCGATCGACCCGTAGCCGACGATGCCCAGCGTCTTGCCGCGGATCTCGAAGGCGTTCTCGGCCGACTTGAGCCATCCGCCGCGGTGGGCCACGGCGCTTTTCTCGGGAATGCCGCGAAGCAGCAGAATGGCTTCGGCCAGCACCAGTTCGGCGACCGAGCGGGTGTTGGAGTAAGGGGCGTTGAAGACAGCCACGCCGTGCTCGCGCGCGGCCTCCAGGTCGATCTGGTTGGTGCCGATGCAGAAGGCGCCGACCGCCACCAGCTTCTGCGCGGCCGCGAAGACCTCGGCCGTCAGCTGAGTGCGCGAGCGGATGCCGAGGAAATGCACGTCGGCGATGCGCCGCCTGAGTTCCTCCTCCGGCAGGGCGCCGGACAGCGTTTCCACATTGTCGTAGCCCGCTGCGCGCAGCACCTCGACCGCTGATGGGTGAATGCCTTCGAGCAGAAGGAACTTGATCTTGCTCTTGTCGAGGGAGGTCTTGCTCATACGCTTCGTGGGATATCGTGGCGCCCGGGCACACCTGCAAAAGGGAGGGCGATGCTAGCATGGTGCAACGCAGCAAGAAGCTGCCGCGCCGCGGGCGTCCGAGGCGCGAAAAGGGTTTCCCCGGCTGGAGAGGTCTCCCATGCGTGCGACAAAATGTGACGCAGCCGTGTCATACACGCGGCCTAGCATCCGCGCTTTTGTGTTTCCCTCCCGAGGAGTTTTCATGCGATTCAAGACGTTTGCCGTTGCATCGGCATTGGCGGCAACGGTCTCGGTCCCGGCCATGGCCCAGACCGAAATTCAGTGGTGGCATTCGATGAGCGGCCCGCTCGGCGAATGGGTCAACGACCTCGCCAAGCAATACAACGCCAGCCAGAAGGACTACAAGGTCGTGCCCACCTACAAAGGCCAGTACGACGAGTCGATGACCGCTGCCATCGCCGCCTTCCGTGCCGGCAATGCGCCGGACATCCTGCAGGTGTTCGAAGTGGGCACCGCCACCATGATGGCCTCCAAGACCGCCATCAAGCCGGTGGGCGAAGTGATGAGCGCGGGCGGCGCCAAGTTCGACCCGAGCGTGTACGTGCCCGCCGTGGCCGGCTACTACACGGCGCCCAACGGCCAGATGCTGAGCTTCCCCTTCAACAGCTCGACCACCATCTTCTATTACAACAAGGATGCCTTCAAGGCCGCCGGGCTCGACCCCGAGAAGGCGCCGACCACCTGGCCCGAGGTGATCGCCGCCGCCGACAAGCTCAAGGCGAGCGGCCACAAGTGCCCCTTCACCACCAGCTGGATGAGCTGGACCCAGCTCGAGAGCTTCTCGGCCTGGCACAACACGCTGTACGCGACACAGAACAACGGCTTCGGCGGCACCGCGGCGCGTCTGGCGTTCAACTCGCCGCTGCACGTCAAGCATTTCGAGAACCTGGCCAAGATGGCCAAGGACGGCACCTTCGTCTACAAGGGCCGCAACAACACGCCCGACGCCGCCTTCCCATCGGGCGAGTGCGCGATGATGACCGGCTCCTCGGGGCTGTACGCACGCGTGGCCAAGGACGCCAAGTTCAAGTACGGAATCTCCACCCTGCCCGTCTACCCCGACGTGAAGGGCGCGCCGCAGAACACCGTCATCGGCGGCGCCAGCCTCTGGGTGATGTCGGGCAAGCCAGCCGACCATTACAAGGGCGTGGCCAGCTTCTTCACCTTCCTGTCGGACACCAAAGTGCAGTCCGACAGCCACAAGCGCACGGGCTACCTGCCGATCACGACCGCAGCGTTCAAGCTGACCGAGGCATCGGGCTTCTACAAGGACAACCCCGGCACCGACGTAGCAGTGACCCAGATGATCCGCAAGACCACCGACAAGTCGCGCGGCATCCGCCTGGGCAACTTCGTGCAGATCCGCACCATCATCGACGAGGAAACCGAGCAGATCTGGAACGGCAAGAAGACGCCCAAGGAAGCCTTGGACGCTGCGGTGAAGCGTGGCGACGAACAGCTCGAGCGCTTCCAGAAGGCGAACAAGAGCTGACGCGCCTGCCCGCTTGGCGGCGAGGTGGCACACCACCCTGCCCTCCACCCGAGCTGGGAGGGCAGCTGCCGGTGAAGCGACGGCCGCAGTAGACTCGCACGCCCGCCCCGATTCGATGACGGGAGCGGGCGTTTTTCATCGAGGCGTTGGAGGGTATGGAGAAACGCGTTCTTTTCCGGTCGGGCTGGCTGCCCTGGCTGCTGATCGCACCGCAGATGGCGGTGATCCTGGTGTTCTTTTTCTGGCCCGCCAGCCAGGCAATCCTCCAGTCCCTGCAGGCGGAGGATGCCTTCGGCACCTCCGTCACCTTCGTGGGGCTGGAGAACTTCAAGACACTTTTCGGCGACCCGGCCTATGTCGAGTCCTTCAAGGTCACCGCCATCTTCTCGGTGCTGGTAGCCGGCATCGGCATCGCGCTGTCGCTGATGCTGGCGATCTTCGCGGACCGCATGATGCGCGGCGCGCTGGTCTACAAGACCTTCCTCATCATCCCCTACGCCGTGGCCCCGGCCATCGCGGGCGTGCTGTGGGTGTTCATGTTCTCGCCCAGCATCGGCGTGGTGTCGTACTTCCTGCGCCACCTGGGCTTCGACTGGAACCACCTGCTCAACTCCAACCATGCCCTCACGCTGATCGTGGTGGCGGCCGTCTGGAAGCAGATCTCCTACAACTTCCTGTTCTTCCTGGCCGGCCTGCAGTCCATCCCGAAGGCGCTGATCGAGGCCGCAGCCATCGACGGCGCCGGGCCGCTGCGGCGCTTCTTCACCATCCAGTTCCCGCTGCTGTCACCCACCACGTTCTTCCTGCTGGTGATCAACGTGGTCTACGCCTTCTTCGACACCTTCGCCATCGTGCACGCGACGACCGAAGGCGGCCCGGGGCGCGACACGGCGATCCTGGTCTACAAGGTCTGGCACGACGGCTTCAAGGCGCTGGACCTGGGCGGCTCGGCCGCGCAGTCGGTGGTGCTGATGGCGATCGTCGTGGCGCTCACGGTGATCCAGTTCCGCTACGTCGAAAAGAAGGTCCAGTACTGATGATCCGTTCCCTTTCCCCGATCCGGAGGCCGCGCCATGGTTGAACGCCGCCCGGGCCTCGACATCCTGTCGCACGTGGTGCTGCTGCTGGGCATCGCCATCGTGGCCTTCCCCATCTACCTGGCCTTCGTCGCCTCCACGCACACCCGCGAAGAGATCCTGCGCGTGCCCATGCCCATCGTGCCGGGCTCGCACATGATCGAGAACTACACCTCGGCGCTGATGGGCGCCGACACGCAGGGCGCGCGGGTGGTCGTCGGCCGCATGATGTGGATCAGCCTGGTCACGGCGCTGGTCATCAGCATCGGCAAGATCGCGATCTCGCTGCTGTCGGCCTTCGCCATCGTCTACTTCCGCTTCCCGTTCAAGAAGATCGTGTTCTGGATGATCTTCGTGACGCTGATGCTGCCGGTGGAGGTGCGCATCCTGCCCACCTACAAGGTGCTGGCCGACCTCAACATGCTCAACACCTACGCGGGCCTGACGGTGCCGCTGATCGCCTCGGCCACCGCCACCTTCCTGTTCCGGCAGTTCTTCCTGAGCGTGCCGGACGAACTGGTGGAGGCGGCGCGCATCGACGGCGCAGGGCCGATGCGCTTCTTCAAGGACATTCTGGTGCCCTTGTCTCAGACCTCGATCGCGGCCCTGTTCGTCATCCAGTTCATCTACGGCTGGAACCAGTACCTGTGGCCCTTGCTGGCCACGACCAGCGAGGACATGTACCCGGTGGTGATCGGCATCAAGCGCATGATCGCCTCGGGCGACGCCGCGGTCGACTGGAACCTGGTCATGGCCACGGCCATCCTGGCACTGGTGCCGCCGGCCATCGTGGTGGTGCTGATGCAACGCTGGTTCGTCAAGGGTCTGGTGGACACCGAGAAGTAGAGCAACCCAAAGAAGAACGAAAAGAACAACGAAGGACCCGGAAAAGAAAGAACCATGTCTGCCATTTCATTTCGCAACGTCATCAAGCGCTACGGCAAGGGCGCCAAAACCAACCAGGTCATTCACGGCGTCTCTGCCGAGATCGAGGCAGGTGAATTCGTCGTGATCGTCGGCCCGTCGGGCTGCGGCAAGTCCACGCTGCTGCGCATGGTGGCCGGCCTCGAGGAGATCAGTGCCGGCGAGATCGCCATCGGCAACCGGGTGGTCAACAACATCGAGCCGGCCCAGCGCGACATCGCCATGGTGTTCCAGAACTACGCGCTCTATCCGCACATGAGCGTGTTCCAGAACATGGCCTACGGCCTGAAGATCGCCAAGGTGCCGGTCGACGAAATCAAGGCCCGGGTCGACAAGGCGGCCAGGATCCTCGAACTCGGGCACCTGCTGGAGCGCAAACCACGCGAGCTTTCCGGCGGCCAGCGCCAGCGCGTGGCCATGGGGCGGGCGATCGTGCGCCAGCCGCTGGTCTTCCTGTTCGACGAGCCGCTGTCCAACCTCGACGCCAAGCTGCGCGCGCAGACGCGGCTCGAAATCCAGAAGCTGCACCGCGAGCTGGGCATCACCTCGCTGTTCGTCACCCACGACCAGGTCGAGGCCATGACGCTGGCGCAACGCATCATCGTGATGAATGCCGGCGTGATGGACCAGTTCGGCACGCCGGAAGAGGTCTATGCGCGGCCCGCCACCACCTTCGTGGCCGGCTTCATCGGCTCGCCGCCCATGAACCTGCTCAAGCACGCTCCGGGCGTGCGGCCGGGCACCATCCTCGGCATCCGCCCCGAGCACCTCATGCTCGACACCGACGGCTGGACGGTGCAGGTCGAATACGTGGAACTGCTCGGCGCCGAGCGCCTGATCTACGGCCGCGTGGGCGACGAGCAACTCGTCGTGCGCGCCGACGAGAGCCAGCCCGCCCCCGTGGCCGGCGACACGGTGAAGATCGGCGCCCGCCAGGACAAGCTGCACTGGTTCGACGCGGGCTCAGGGAAGCGCGCGGCATGAGCGCCGCCCGGCCGCCCGAAGACGCTCGCCCCTTCCTTCAGGAGGGGGTACGCGAAGTACACGAAGTGGCGAGCCTGGGGGAGCTTGCATGAAGCCCTGGCCCTACCCCTTCTGGATCGCCCACCGCGGCGCCGGCCGGCTGGCGCCCGAGAACACGCTGGCAGCCTTCCGCCTGGGCGCCGGGCACGGCTACCGCATGTTCGAGTGCGACGCCAAGATCAGCGCCGACGGCGTGCCCTTCCTGTTGCACGACACCACGCTGGAGCGCACCAGCAACGGCCAGGGCATCGCGGGCGAACACGCCTGGGCCGCGCTCAGCCAGCTCGACGCCGGCGCCTGGCATTCGCGCCGGTACGCGGGCGAGCCGCTGCCGACGCTGGAGGCGCTGATCCGCTTCTGCCTGGCGAACCGCTGCCTGCTCGACATCGAGATCAAGCCCACGCCGGGCACGGACCGCCACACCGGCGAGGTGGTGGCCGACCTGGCCGCCAGGCTGTGGGACGACGCACCGCTGCCGCCGCCCGTGCTGACTTCTTTTTCGGTCAAGGCGCTCGAAGGCGCCAGGGCCGCGCAGCCCTCGCTGCCGCGCGGCCTGCTGCTCGACACGCTGCGGGATGACTGGCTCGACACGGCCTTGAGGCTGGAATGCACGGCGGTGGTCTGCAACTACGCCCTGTGGAGCGCGGCGAACGTGGCCCAGGTGCATGCCGCCGGCCTGCGCGCGCTGAGCTACACGGTCAACGATGAATCGGTGGTCCGCTGGCTGGAAAGGCTGGGCACCGACGGCGTCGTCACCGACCGGGTCGACCGCTTCAGCCCCGGCTGAAGCCGCGCTGCCAGCCGCAGCAGCGCCCTTTTATGATCCCGCCATGAGTCGCATGGCCCTTGCGAAACGCACGCCGCATCCACGAGCGGAGGCAGTCTGATGCATTGGGCGTCCCGTCTCGCCGCCCTGGTGCTGGCCGCCGCCCTCGGCTGCTCCGCCTTCGCGCAAGGGGCTGGGGGGACCGCCGCCGGCGCGCCCGAACCGACCGTGGCCGAACTGCGCAACCGGCTCGACCGCATTCCCTCGGCGGTGGACACCAATGCGGAAGTGGCCGACCAGATCGCGCAGATCAACGCCATCGCCGCCCAGGCCGACAAGTTCGTTGCCTCGCGCACAGGCCGGCTCAACGACCTCAATGCGCGCCTGGGCGAACTCGGCAACCCGCCCCCGGCGGGCACCGCACCGGAAGACCCGGACATCACGCGCCAGCGCGCCGCCCTGCAGAAGGAGCGCAACGCGCTCGACGCCGACATCCGCCTGGCCCGGCTGATCACGGTCGACGCCCAGCAGCGCGGCAGCGAGATGATCGCCAAGCGCCGCCAGCTCTTCGAGGCCCAGCTCACGGAGCGCGCACCCTCGCCGCTGGGGCGCCAGTTCTGGTTCGAGATCGCCGACGCCTGGCCCGAGGACGTGGACCGCCTGGCCGGCCTGCGCGACGAGATCGTCGCCGGCGTCGATGCCGCGGCGGACCCGGCGCACCGCGTGTCCGTGCTGGTCAGCCTCGGTGCGGCCCTGCTGCTGGCCCTGCTGGGCAACTGGGCCGCGGAATACGGCCTGGTGAGGCTGGCCGCGCGCGTCCTGCCGCCGGGGCGCCTGCGGCGCTCCCTGCTGGTGATCGCGGTGGTGGCGGTCAACGTGCTGCTGGTCGCGCTGGCTGCGCATGGTGTGTTTTCCACGCTGGACCGCCACGGCATCCTGGGGCCGCAGATCCGCAAGCTGGGCCAGGCGGTGGTGCAGTCCATCATCTTCATCGCCTTCGTGGTGGCCCTGGGCCGCGCCCTGCTGTCCATCCGGCGGCCCTCGTGGCGGCTGCCGCCCATCCCCGACGGCATGGCCCGGCGGCTGGCGCCCTTCCCCTGGTTGACGGCCGTGATCGCGGTGCTGGTGTGGGTGCCGAGCCAGGTCAACGCGATCGTGGACGCCAGCTTCGCCGCGGTGGTGGCGACGCACGTGGTGACCGCGCTGGCGCTGACGGCACTGATCGGCACCATGCTGCTGCGCCTGCACGAGCCCGCCGGCGGCGCAGCCGCCGTGGCCACGGCGGCGGACGGCACGCAGCCGCCGGCCGAGCCGGAGCGCCCGCTGTGGGTCAGTTTCCTGCTCAGCGCGGTCGCGCTGGCGGTGGTCGTCATCTGGGTCCTGGTGGGCCTGGGCTACGTCGCCCTGGCCAGCTTCCTGGCCAACCAGCTGACCTGGACCGGCATCGTCGCCTCGGCCTTCTACCTGCTCTTCAAGTTCGCGGACGACCTGTTCATGGCCACGGTGTCCTCGAAGAGCAACTTCGGCCAGAAGCTGCAGAAGAGCTTCGGCTTCGCGCCGCGCACCCTGGACCAGGCGGCGGTGGCGCTTTCGGGCCTGGCCCGGGTCGCCCTGTTTTTCTACATGCTGATCGCGCTGGCCACGCCGCTGGGCACCGGACCGGACGAAGTGTTCCAGCGCAGCGGCCAGTTCGGCACCGGCCTGAAGGTCGGCGAGTTCACACTGGTGCCTGGGGCGATCTTCGCGGCGGTGGCGGTGCTGGCGACGGGTTTCCTCGCGCTGCGCGTGTTCAAGAAATGGCTGGAGTTGCGCTACCTGCCGCAGACGGCACTCGAACCCGGCATGCAGAGTTCCATCACCACGCTGCTGGGCTACGTGGGCGGCGTGGTGGTGATCGCGATCGCGCTGTCGGCGCTGGGCATCGGCATCGAGCGCATCGCCTGGGTGGCGAGCGCGCTGTCGGTGGGCATCGGCTTCGGCCTGCAGGCGATCGTGCAGAACTTCATCTCGGGCCTGATCCTGCTGGCCGAGCGGCCGGTCAAGGTGGGCGACTGGGTGGTCCTGGGCACGGCCGAGGGCGACGTGCGCCGCATCAACGTGCGGGCGACCGAGATCCAGTTGGCCGACCGTTCCACGCTGATCGTGCCGAACTCGGAATTCATCACCAAGACCGTGCGCAACATGACGCTGGCCAATGCGGAGGGCCGCGTGCTGATCCGGCTGCCGATGCCGCTGACCACCGACGCCAGGCGCGCGCGTGAACTGATGCTCGCCGCCTGCGCCGATCACGCAGGCGTGCTGGAGGCCCCGGCGCCCTCGGTGTCGCTGGAGGGCATCGAGAACGGCATGCTGATCCTGCAGGCCATCGCCTTCGTCCAGAGCCCGCGCCTGGCCGGGGGCGTGCGCAGCGACCTGCTGTTCGACATCCTGGACCGCTTCAAGGAGGCCGCGCTGCCGCTGGCGTCGCCGGTGACGGTGGTGTCGCAGACGGAAGGCGTGGTGCCGCCGCCTCCGCCTGCCTCGCCGCTGCCGGTCTGAGGTGCTGGGCCCCTTGCGTCAGTTGCGTCAGTTGCGTCAGTTGCGTCAGTTGCGTCAGTTGCGCCAGCCGCGCAGCAGCCACCACTGCACGCTGCCGCAGACGGCCACCAGCGCGGCATAGGTGGCGATCCGCCCGTCGCGGCCGAAGTAGGCCAAGCCCGCCACCAGCACCACCAGCCCCGCCAGGAAGTTGATGCCCAACTGCTTCCACAGGCTGACCGCCCTGCTGCGCGCATGCATCGCCAGACGGAACGACAGCGCCAGCAGCAGCGCGACGAAGAAGGCCGGCGCCGCGAAGTTCAGAAGATGGATCAGGACATCGAGCGCGGACATGGCATGCGGGGGGCGGGGGCGGTAGGCACGAAACGCGCAGCAGGCGCGGGGCGTCCCCAGGGGTCATGCGAAAGGGAAGGACGCGGGGACGGCGGCAAATTTTATAATCCCCGGTTATGTCAGTCTGGGCCCTTGGCTTGAATCACACGACCGCGCCGCTCGATCTGCGCGGTCGTTTCGCGTTCGCGATCGATCAGATCGGCCCCACCCTGCAAAGCCTGCGCAGCTCCTTCGGCACCCACCGGCACCCCGAGGTGGAAGCCGCGATCATCTCGACCTGCAACCGCACCGAGATCTACTGCGCCGCCGACCGTCCGGCTCTGGAGCACACGCTGGATTGGCTGGCCCAGAGCGGCGGCGTCGCGCCGGCCCTGCTGCGCTCGCATGCCTACCAACTGCATGACGACAAAGCGGCGCGCCATGCCTTCCGCGTGGCCAGCGGGCTGGACTCCATGGTGCTGGGGGAGGCCCAGATCCTCGGCCAGATGAAGGACGCGGTGCGCGCCGCCGAGACCGTCGGCTCGCTCGGCAGCACGCTCAACCAGCTCTTCCAGCGCTCCTTCGCAGTGGCCAAGGAAGTGCGCACCGCCACCGAGATCGGTGCGCATTCCATCAGTATGGCGGCGGCGGCGGTGCGCCTGGCCGCGCAGCTCTTCGAAGACCTGAAGCAGACCCGCGTGCTTTTCGTCGGCGCGGGCGAAATGATCGACCTGGCGGCCACGCATTTCGCGGCCAGGCAACCGCGCTCGATCGTCATCGCCAACCGGACCCTGGAGCGCGGCGAGAAGCTGGCGTCCCGCTTCGGCGGCGAGGCGATGCGCCTGGCCGAGTTGCCGGGGCGGCTGGCGGAGTTCGACATCGTGGTCAGTTGCACCGCCAGCACGCTGCCGCTGATCGGCCTCGGCGCCGTGGAGCGCGCGCTCAAGCTGCGCAAGCACCGCCCGATGTTCATGGTCGACCTGGCGGTGCCGCGCGACATCGAGCCCGAGGTCAAGGCGCTGGAAGACATCTACCTCTACACCGTGGACGACCTGGCCCAGGTGGTGCGGCAGGGCCATGCCAACCGCCAGGCGGCGGTGGCCGAGGCCGAGGTGATCATCGATGCCGGCGTGCGCAGCTTCATGCACTGGCTGGACCAGCGCGGCGCCGTGCCGCTGATCCAGCAGCTCAACGCCCAGGCCGACGAGTGGCGCGCCATGGAAATGGCCCGCGCGCGCAAGCTGCTCGCCAGGGGCGAATCGGTCGAGGTGGTCCTGGAAGCCCTGTCGCGCGGGCTGACCCAGAAGATGCTGCATGGCGCCATGGCCGAGTTGCATGCCGGCGACGCCACCGCGCGCGAACACACGGCGCAGGCCATCTCGCGGCTGTTCCTGCGCAAAGAGCGTTAGCGGCGCCCGGCGCTGCCCCGTCGCTTCCCCCCGGCTTGCGCACCGTGCCATCGCACGGTCCCGGGTCTTCCGGTCCTCCGGTCCTCTTTTCCGCCCTTCGGGCGCCCTCCCGTGAAACCCTTTCTGCGTCAACAACTCGAGCGCTACGTGCAACGCCTCGGCGAACTGGACTTCCTGCTCTCGCGCGAGGACATCATGGCCGACATGGCGCAGTACCGCACCATCTCGCGCGAGCATGCCGAGGTGACGCAGGTCGCCGGCCGCTACCAGCGCTTCCTGCAGCGCGAATCCGACCTGGCAGCGGCGCGCGAGATGCTCGACGACCCCGACATGGCCGAGATGGCGCGCGAGGAGATCGCCGGCGCCGAAGCCGAGCTGCTCGAACTGGAGGACGAACTTCAGCGCCTGCTGCTGCCCAAGGACCCGGAGGACGCGCGCAATGCCTTCCTCGAGATCCGCGCCGGCACCGGCGGCGACGAATCGGCGCTCTTCGCCGGCGACCTGTTGCGCATGTACACCCGCCATGCCGAGCGGGTCGGCTGGCGCTGCGAGATCGTCAGCGCCAGCGAGAGCGAGCTGGGCGGCTTCAAGGAGGTGGTGCTGCGGGTGATCGGCGACGAGGTCTTCGGCCGCCTGCGCTTCGAATCCGGCGGCCACCGCGTGCAACGCGTGCCCGCGACCGAGACCCAGGGCCGCATCCACACCAGCGCCTGCACCGTCGCCGTGCTGGCCGAGCCGGACGAGGCGCAGGCCGTGCAGATCAACCCGGCCGACCTGCGCATCGACACCTTCCGCGCCAGCGGTGCCGGCGGACAGCACATCAACAAGACCGATTCGGCGGTGCGTATCACCCATATCCCGACCGGCATCGTGGCCGAGTGCCAGGACGACCGCAGCCAGCACCGCAACAAGGCCAAGGCGCTGCAGGTGCTGTCGGCCCGCATCCAGGAAAAGGAGCGCAGCGAGCGCGCCGCCAAGGACGCGGCGCTGCGCAAAGGCCTGATCGGCAGCGGCGACCGCAGCGACCGCATCCGCACTTACAACTTCCCGCAGGGGCGGCTCACCGACCACCGCATCAACCTGACGCTCTACAAGCTGCAGTCGATCATGGAAGGCGATCTCGGCGAAGTGCTGGACGCGCTGCGCGCGGCACGCGAGGCCGAGCAGTTGGCAGAACTCGAAGCCAGCCTGCCGGCATGAACAGCCGTGGCTTCCAGGCGCCGGACACACCCGCGCAAATGCTCCATGCCGTCGCCGCTCTGGGCGTGGAGCGGCTCGATGCCCAGTTGCTGCTCCTGCATGTGCTGGGCCGCAACTCGGGCGATCGCGCCTGGCTGCTGGCGCACGACGCCGACCCGCTGGACGACGCGGTCTGGGCCCGCTTCTCGGCCCTGTGCGCGCGCCGCATTGCCGGCGAGCCGGTCGCCTACCTGGTGGGCGAGAAGGAGTTCCACGGGCTCGGCCTGCAGGTCGACGCCCGCGTGCTGGTTCCGCGGCCCGACACCGAGACCCTGGTGGAATGGGCCCTGCAATGCCTGCAGGGCCGCACGGCACCCTCGGTGATCGACCTGGGCACCGGCAGCGGTGCGATCGCGCTGGCGATCCGGCACGCGCGCCCCGATGCGAAGGTGACCGCGGTGGACCGCAGCGCCGACGCCCTGGCGGTGGCGCGGGCCAATGCGGATCGGCTCGGTCTGTCCCTGGAGTTCGCCGAGGCCGACTGGCTGGAGGGCGCCGCGTGTGGCCTGGATCTGATCGTCTCCAATCCGCCGTACGTGGCGGCCGGCGACCCCCATCTTGCTGCGCTGCGGCACGAACCGCTGGGCGCGCTGGTGTCCGGACTCGACGGACTGGACGACATCCGCCGCATCGTCGAGACGGCGCCGGCCCATCTGTGCGAAGGCGGCTGGCTGCTGCTGGAGCATGGCTGGGATCAGGGCCCGGCGGTGCGCGGCCTGCTGACTGCGCGCGGCTTTGCCGAAGTCCAAAGCCGCGACGATCTGGCAGGCATCGCGCGTTGCTCGGGCGGGATCTGGCAGGCGGTGAAATAATCCGCCCAACTCATTTTTTGGAGCCTCCCATGTCCGACGTCCAGCAGCGCATCGACGACCTCGTCAAGACCAACGACCTCGTGCTCTTCATGAAGGGCAATGCCAGCTTCCCGATGTGCGGCTTCTCGGGCCGCGCCATCCAGATCCTCAAGGCCGTGGGCGTCGATGCCCGCACGCTGAAGACCGTCAATGTGCTGGAGGACGACGCGATCCGCCAGGGCATCAAGGAATACAGCAACTGGCCCACGATCCCGCAGCTCTACGTCAAGGGCGAATTCGTCGGCGGGTCGGACATCCTGATGGAGATGTACGAATCGGGCGAACTCCAGAAGATGCTCAGCGGCAGCCCGGCATAAAGCTCTCCTCCAGCTTCCCCCGAACAGGCCTGGCTCTGCCGGCCATGGAACTCGCCATGGGTAACGACCACTCCGATCCCGATCATGGCCATGCCGTCTGGAAGCACGACGGCGTGCGGGTGATTCCGGGCAGCCAGCTCGACACCAACACGGCGCAGACGCCGGGCATGAACCGCGCGGCGGCCATCAACTTCGCGCGCGTGGGGGCACAGAAGCTCTGGGCCGGCACGGTGACGATCCATCCCGATGCCAAGACCGGCGCCCATCACCACGGACACCTGGAATCCGTGATCTACGTGGTGCGCGGGCGCGCACGCATGCGCTGGGGCGAGCACCTCGAGTTCACTGCCGAGGCCGGCCCGGGCGACTTCATCTACGTGCCGCCCCACGTGCCGCACCAGGAAATCAACGCCAGCCCGACCGAAGCGCTCGAATGCGTGCTATGCCGCAGCGATGGCGAGGCGGTGGCCGTCAACCTCGACATCGAGCCGGTCGAAAAGCCCGAATCGGTGCTTTGGGTCGACCCGACCCATCCCAAGGGCGGCGTCTGAGCCGCCCGCGCAAAAGCCCCCGAAGCGAGAAAACCTCCGCAAGCGCAGACACCAGGCACGGCTTATGCTGTGCCAAAGTGTTTGATCGGAGGTCTTCATGGATTCACGCCCGTCTCGCGACCTGGTTCCTGCATCCACGCCGCCCTTTCAGTTGCCTGTGGCGCATCTGCGCAGCGTGTTCCGCACGCACGATGTCGAGCGCAAGCTCGCCAAGCTCCCCGAACGCGACCACGAAAACCTTCGCACCACCTACGAGCGCATGCTGGAGCGCGGGCCCGAGCGCTTCCAGGTCAAGCCCAGCGGCATTCCCGAGATGTCGGCGCTCTACGCCGAACTGCCCAATTTCACCGAGGTCCTGGACGAAGTCCGCCGCCACGTCGCACTGGCCCAGGACAGCCGCGACGGACTCGAGGTGACACCTATGCTGCTGCTGGGCCCGCCCGGCATCGGCAAGACCCACTTTGCGCGGCGGCTGGCGGAGCTGCTGGGCACCGGCATGTCGCTGGTCTCCATGAGCTCCATGACGGCCGGCTGGCTGCTCTCGGGCGCTTCCTCGCAATGGAAGGGCGCCAAGCCTGGCAAGGTCTTCGAGGCGCTGGTCGACGGCCAGTACGCCAACCCGGTGATGGTGATCGACGAAATCGACAAGGCCGGCAACGACACCCAGTACGACCCGCTCGGTGCGCTCTACGGTTTGCTGGAGCATGACACCGCCCATGCCTTCGTCGACGAGTTCGCCGAAGTGCCGATCGACGCCAGCCAGGTGATCTGGGTCACGACAGCCAACGACGCGCGCGGCATCCCCGAGCCCATCCTCAACCGGATGAATGTGTTCGAGGTCGATGCACCCTCCCCCGAGGCGGCGCGGCAGATCGCGGCGCAGCTCTACGCCTCGATCCGCAAGGCCCACGACTGGGGCCGGCTGCTGGCCGAGGAGGCCCTGCCCGACGTGCTGGACCATCTGGCCACGCTGGCGCCGCGCGAAATGCGGCGTGCGCTGATGACCGGCTTCGGCAATGCCCGGCTGGCCGGGCGCGACGAGGTGCGGGTGGAGGATCTCCCGCGCCCCGGCCCGGGCCGCAGCCGGATCGGCTTCGTCCAGTAGCCGAGGGTTCGTCAAAACGTTTGGAGGGAGCGCTCATGGCACCATTCGGTCTCTGACGACCGACCCATGACGCTGACCCAAAGCCTCCTCATCATCGCCCTCCTGATCGCGACCAGCGCCTTCTTCTCGCTGGCCGAGATCTCGCTGGCCGCTTCGCGCCGCCTGCGGCTGCGGCAGATGGCCGACGAGGGCGACGCCCGGGCCGAGCGGGTGCTGCGCATCCAGGAGCAGCCGGGGCACTACTTCACGGTGGTCCAGATCGGGCTCAATGCGGTCGCGATCCTGGGCGGCGTGGTCGGCGAAGGTGCGCTGACGCCTTATTTCGCACGGCTCTTCGAACTCTGGCTCACCGTCGAAAGCTCGCAGACGGCCGCCTTCCTGGCTTCGTTCGTCACCATCATCGCCGTCTTTCTCGTCTTCGCCGACCTCTTCCCGAAACGACTGGGCATGAACGATCCGGAACGCCTGGCGATGCGAATGGTCGGGCCGATGCAGGTGCTGATCACCACGCTCAAGCCTTTGGTGTGGCTCTTCACCCAGTGCACCGACCTGCTGTTCAAGCTGCTGGGCATGCCGATGCAGCGCGACGACAAGATCACCTCGGCCGACATCCTGGCCATGACCGAGGCCGGCGCGCGTGCCGGCGTGCTGGCCGAGCGCGAGCAGCAGGTGATCGCCAACGTGTTCGAGCTGGACACCCGACTGGTCAGCAGCGTGATGACCTCGCGCGACCGCATCGCCTGGTTCCAGAAGGACGACTCGGAGGCGGTGCTGCGCGCCCGCATCGTGGCCGAGCCTTTTTCGGCCTACCCGGTCTGCGAGGGCGACATCGATCACGTGCTGGGCTACGTGGACGCCAAGGACATGTTCCAGCGAGTTCTCAGCGGCCAACCGCTGTCCTTCGACCACGGTCTGCCGCTGCACAAGGCGCTGGTGATTCCCGACCGCTTGTCGCTGACCGAGGTGCTGGAGCTATTCCAGCAGGCGCACGAGGACTTCGCGATCATCGTCAACGAGTATGCGCTGGTGGTGGGCGTGATCACCCTCAACGATGTGATGAGCACCGTGATGGGCGAACTGGTGGGCCTGCAGAACGAAGAACAGCAGATCGTCAAGCGCGACGAGAACTCCTGGCTGATCGACGGCGTCACGCCGATCCAGGACGTCCAGCGCGCACTGGACATCGACGAGCTGCCGCATGCCGACGAGTACGAGACGCTGGCCGGCTTCCTGATGGTGATGCTGCGCCGGGTTCCGAGGCGCACGGACACGGTGAGCTGGGGCGGCTTCACCTTCGAGGTGATGGACGTGGACAGCCACCGCATCGACCAGGTGATGGTCACGCGCGGCGGGGCCGTCGCCGCCACGCCGGTGGCCGGCTAACCGCGGTCGTCGCGGCGGTCGTTGAAGACCCAGAGGCGCTGGTTGGAGAACACCGCGTTGGGATAAGGCGCCCGGCCACGGCTGCCGTTGTAGCGGCCCAGCGTCATGAACAGGTCGCCGGCCTCGCGGTCGAGGTAGTGCCGCAGGATCACGCAACCGAAGCGCAGGTTGGTCTGCATGCGGAACAGGGTGGACGGATCGCCGTCGCCGATCACGCGCGTCCAGAAAGGCATGACCTGCATGAGGCCGCGCGCGCCAGCGCTGGACACCGCGAACTTGCGGAAGTTGCTTTCCACCTGGATCAGCCCGAGAACCAGGCTGACCTCCAGCCCCGATCGCTTGCTCTCGTACCAGACGGTCTGCAGGAACTCGATGCGCTCCTGATGCCCGGGCATCTTCTTCTTCAGGCGCTCGCTCATCTCACCCAGCCAGCGCAGGTAGGCCAGGCGCGAGGGCGTATCCAGGAACACCGGCTTCGGCGGCGCGCTGCTGCGGATCGAAGCGCTCAGGGCACTGCGGACCGAATCGATCAGCGGCTCCTCGATCTGCGCTCCCGCACGGGCCACGCCCGGCAGCCAGGGCAAGGCCGCAGCAGCGGTGCCGACCAGCAGGCACGAGCGCCGGGACAGGTTCACGGGAGCACCCGCGGGCGAAGGCTCATGCGGCCAATTTGCCCTTCAGGAAGGCGGCGACCTCGGCCACGGGCACCTTGGTCGCAGCGGCATCGCGGCGATGCTGGTACTCGTACTGGCCTTCCTTGATGCCACGGTCGGAAATCACGACACGGTGCGGCACGCCGATCAGCTCCCAGTCGGCGAACATCGCGCCCGGACGCTCGCCCCGGTCGTCGAGCAGCACGTCGACACCGGCGGCCAGCAGGTCTTCGTAAAGGGCTTGGGCGGCCTTCTTCACATCGTCGCTGCGGTCCATGCCGATCGGGCACAGCACGACGGTGAACGGTGCGATCGCGTCCGGCCAGATGATCCCGCGCTCGTCGTTGTTCTGCTCGATCGCGGCAGCGGGCAGGCGCGTGATGCCGATGCCGTAGCAGCCCATTTCCAGCAGTTGGGGCTTGCCGGCCTCGTCGAGAAAGGTGGCGTTCATCGGCTGGCTGTACTTGGTACCCAGCACGAAGACATGGCCGATCTCGATGCCGCGCTCGATCGCCAGCACGCCCTGGCCGTCCGGCGACAGGTCGCCGGCCACCACGTTGCGCAGGTCGGCCACCAGCTCGGGCTCGGGCAGGTCGCGGCCCCAGTTGACGCCGGTCATGTGGAAGTCGGCCTCGTTGGCGCCGGTGATCCAGTCGGACATCACCGCCACTTCCCGGTCTGCCACCATCTTCACGGGCTTCCTGAGGTTGAGCGGGCCCAGGTAGCCCGGCTCGCAGCCGAAGTGGTCGTCGATCTCGGCGGTGGTCGCGAAGCGGAAGCCCTGGTCCAGCCCGGGCACCTTGCCGACCTTGATCTCGTTCATCTCATGGTCGCCGCGCAACAGGAGCAGCCAGACCTGGCTGCCTGCCAGCTCGCCGTCAGGGCCCAGCTTGTCGGTGGCCAGCACCAGCGATTTGACCGTGGTCGCCAGCGGCACGCCCAGGAGCTGGGCCACGTCCTCGCAGGTGGCCTTGCCGGGCGTGGGGGTCTTGGCCAGCGCCTGGGTGGCCGCAGCGCGCGGCCCGGCAGGCGCCAGTGCTTCAGCCTTCTCCATGTTGGCCGCGTAGTCGCTGTTCGGGCAGTAGACGATCGCATCCTCGCCGGTGGCGGCGATCACCTGGAATTCCTGGCTCACGTCGCCGCCGATGGCGCCGCTGTCCGCCGCCACCGCGCGGTAGCGCAGGCCGAAGCGGTCGAAGATGCGACGGTAGGCGTCGGCCATGATCTTGTAGCTGGCCTTGGCGCTGTCCAGGTCGCGGTCGAAGCTGTAGGCGTCCTTCATGATGAACTCGCGCCCGCGCATCAGGCCGAAGCGGGGGCGCCGCTCGTCGCGGAACTTGGTCTGGATCTGGTAGAAGTTCTTCGGCAGCTGCTTGTAGCTGCGGATCTCCTGGCGCGCGATGTCGGTGACGACCTCCTCGCTGGTGGGCTGCACGACGAAGGCGCGGTCGTGGCGATCCTTGATGCGCAGCAGTTCCGGGCCGTAGGCCTGGAAGCGGCCGCTCTCTTCCCACAGCTCGGCCGGCTGCACCACCGGCATCGTGAGTTCCACCGCGCCGGCGCGGTTCATTTCCTCGCGCACGATGGCCTCGACCTTGCGGATCACTCGCAAACCCATGGGCATGTATGTGTAGATGCCGGTGCCCAGCTTCTTGATCATCCCGGCGCGCAGCATCAGTCGATGGCTGACGATCTCGGCGTCGGCAGGGGCTTCCTTGAGGGTGGAAATGAAAAATCGGGAAGCTTTCATCGGTCGCGCAATGAGGTTCTGGTGGAGCAAGAGGAAGGGCCCGAAGCAGGGCCCGGAACCGGTCGCTTTGCCGAGTGCGACCCGGCATGCATAATCGACTCAGTTCAAGAATTTGGGGTTTGATTATGCTCGACCGCGACGGCTTCAGGCCCAACGTCGGCATCATCCTGCTCAACCAGAAGAACCAGGTTTTCTGGGGCAAGCGCATCCGGACCCATTCCTGGCAGTTCCCGCAAGGCGGCATCGATCGCGGCGAGAGCCCCGAACAGGCCATGTACCGGGAACTGCACGAAGAAGTGGGGCTCCACCCGGAGCACGTGCGCATCGTGGCCCGTACCCGCGACTGGTTGCGCTACGAGGTGCCGGACCGGTTCATCCGCCGAGACGCACGGGGCCATTACAAAGGCCAGAAGCAGATCTGGTACCTGCTGCAACTGATCGGCCACGACTGGGATCTCAACCTTCGGGCCACCGACCATCCCGAATTCGACGCCTGGCGCTGGCACGACTACTGGGTCCCGCTGGACGTGGTGGTCGAGTTCAAGCGCGGCGTCTACGAGATGGCGCTGACCGAACTGGCCCGCTACCTGCCCCGGCAGGACTTCCGCAACCGCTTCCTGCGCAGCAACGTACGCGCCCGCGAATTCGAGCGCCATCCGAGTAGCGCCGGCCATGAACCCAACTTCGAGCTGCCCCCTGGGGCCAGCTTCGATCCGAATCCAAATGCCTCTTTGCCAGCGCCCGATTCTTCGGCCAACGACCCTTTCCATGCGCCTCGCTAGGCCGGCCCTGCTGCTGGCGGGCGCCTGCCTTCTTGCCGCCTGCGGCTCGACCGCCCGGGACACCGACAACCCCGACTGGGCCCAGGCCGGCATGCCGCCGCCGCCCAAGGTGACTGCCCAGGCCGACGAATGGAAGGAAGCGGAGGTGCCGCCTCCGCCGGCCTTCAGCGAAAGCCGTCTGATCCCGATCGCGATGCCACCCTATTCGACGCTGCAGTTCGGCGTCGATCCGAACACCCTGTCGGTGACCGGCGACGGTGTGGTCCGCTACGTCGTGGTCGCCAGCAACAAGGCCGGCGGTGCCACCAACGCCTTCTACGAAGGCATCCGCTGTGCCTCGGAAGAGGTGAAGCAGTACGCCCGATACAACGCAGGCGCCTGGCACCTCGCCGGCAACGCGGAGTGGAAGCGCATCGACGACCGAAGTTCTCGCTACGCCAAAGAACTGGCCCTGCAGGGCGTCTGCCGCGGCCATGCCCCGCGCGCTTCGGTGAGGGAAATGCTGCAGCAGATGAAGAATCCGCTGCGCGAGTTGCCCTGAGCCCAGGGCCGCCGCGAAGGCCCTCTGCTTCCTCAGCCGGCGGGCATCAGGACCATGTTGTCCCGGTGCACCATCTCCGGCTCGGCGACGTATCCCAGCAGCCGCTCGAATTCGGCCGAGGGCTTGCGGCACAGCAGCCGTGCCTCGGCGCTCGAGTAATTGGCCAGTCCGCGGGCCAGCTCCACGCCCTGCTCGTCGCGGACCGCGATCACCTCGCCGCGCGAGAACTCGCCTTCCACACCGGTCATGCCGATGGGCAGCAGGCTCTTGCCCTCGGCCCGCACCTTGGCGGCCGCGCCCGCATCCACCGTGACCGAGCCGCGCAGTTGAAGGTGGTCGGCCATCCAGCGCTTGCGGGCCTGGTGCTTCGCGGTCTGGGCCACCAGCAGGGTGCCGATGCCTTCGCCCTGGGACAGCCGCACCAGGGCGTCGGGCTCCCGACCCCAGGCGATCACCGTCGAAGCACCCGAGCCTGCCGCGCGCTTGGCCGCAAGGATCTTGGTGATCATGCCCCCGCGGCCGATGCTGCTGCCGGCGCCACCCGCCATGGCCTCCAAGGCCGGGTCGCCGGCAGCTGCCTCGTGCACGAAGCGCGCGTCCGGGTCCTTGCGGGGATCGGCCGTGTAGAGGCCTTTCTGGTCGGTCAGGATCACCAACGCGTCGGCTTCCACCAGGTTCGCGACCAGCGCACCCAGGGTGTCGTTGTCGCCGAACTTGATCTCGTCGTTGACCACGGTGTCGTTCTCGTTGATGACCGGCACCACGCCAAGGGCGAGCAAGGTCACCAGCGTCGAACGGGCGTTCAGGTAGCGCTCGCGGTCGGCCAGATCGGCGTGCGTGAGCAGCACCTGGGCGCTGCCCAGGCCGTTCTCCCGCAGCTTGGTTTCATAGATCTGCGCGAGGCCCATCTGCCCCACGGCCGCGGCGGCCTGCAATTCATGGATTTCGTGGGGCCGGGTGCGCCAGCCCAGGCGCTTCATGCCCTCGGCGATCGCGCCGCTGGACACCATCACCACCTCGCGACCGTCACGCACGAGGGTCGCGAGCTGTCGGCACCATTCGCCGATGGCCCTGTCGTCCAGGCCGCGGCCCTCGTTGGTCACGAGGCTGGAGCCCACCTTGACCACGAGGCGGCGCGCGTCGCGCAGGACGGGAGAGGCAGTGACGGTGGTCGATGTCATTGGGCGAATCGCGGATCGAAGTCGGTGGGCGGTTGCTCGGCCACCTGCTGGGCTTTCACGTGTTGATAGATCGCCTGCACCAGCGGCTCGCAGCCTTCGCGCGTGAGCGCGGAGATCTCGAACACGGGGCCCTTGAAGCGCAGGCGCTTGACGAAGTCCTTCACCTTCGCGGCCCGCTCCTCGACCGGGATCATGTCCAGCTTGTTGAGCACCAGCCAGCGCGGCTTCTCGTACAGCGCGGCGTCGTACTTCTTGAGCTCGCCGACGATGGCCTTGGCCTGGGCGACCGGATCAGTGTCGTCGAAGGGGGCGAGGTCCACCACGTGCAACAGCAGCCGCGTGCGCTGCAAGTGACGCAGGAACTGATGGCCGAGGCCGGCGCCCTCCGAAGCGCCCTCGATCAGGCCAGGCAGGTCGGCGACGACGAAGCTCTGTTCGGGCCCCACCCGCACCACGCCGAGGTTGGGATGCAGCGTCGTGAACGGGTAGTCGGCGATGCGCGGACGCGCGTTCGACACGGCGCTGATGAACGTGGACTTGCCCGCATTGGGCATGCCCAGCAGGCCGACGTCGGCCAGCACCTTGAGTTCGAGCTTGAGGCTCCTGCGGTCGCCGGGCCAGCCGGGCGTCTTCTGGCGCGGAGCGCGGTTGATGGCACTCTTGAACCGCAGGTTGCCGAAGCCGCCGTCGCCGCCCTTGGCGATGATCAGCTTCTCACCCGGCGTCAGCAACTCGAACAGGACCTCGCCGGTCTCGGCATCGCTGATGATGGTGCCTACGGGCATCTTCAGGGTGATGTCGTCACCCGCAGCGCCGAACATGTCCGAGCCCATGCCGTGCTGACCGCGCTTGGCCTCGTGCCGGCGAGAAAAGCGGAAGTCCACCAGCGTGTTGAGGTTCGGGTCCGCCACCGCAAACACGTGGCCGCCGCGGCCACCGTCGCCGCCATCGGGTCCGCCGAACTCCTTGTACTTCTCATGGCGGAACGACACGCAGCCGTTGCCGCCATCGCCGGCAGCGATGTCGATGAAGGCTTCGTCGACGAACTTCATGAGAGCTTCAGTTTACAAATGAAGAAGCCCCGGCAAAGCGGGGCTTCGAATCTTCGAGTGGATCGAAGTGACGGGCTCAGGCCGGCGTCACGTTGACCGTGTGCTTGTTCAGGGCACCCTTGGTGCCGAAGGATACGCGGCCGTCGACCAGGGCGAACAGCGTATGGTCCTTGCCCACGCCGACGTTGGTGCCGGGGTGGAACTGGGTGCCGCGCTGGCGCACGATGATCGAACCTGCGCTGATCAGCTCACCGCCGAAAGCCTTCACGCCGAGCATCTTGGGCTTGGAATCGCGCCCGTTTCGCGTAGAGCCGCCGCCTTTTTTCTGTGCCATGGTGTCAGTTCCTTAGCCGGCGATCGCGCCGATTTGCAGCTCGGTGAACTGCTGGCGATGGCCTTGACGTTTCTGATAGTGCTTGCGACGGCGCATCTTGAAGATGCGGACCTTGTCGTGCTTGCCATGCGACAGCACGGTGGCCGTGACCGTTGCGCCGGACACCAGGGGCGTACCGACCTTGAGAGCGCTGCCGTCGCCGACTGCGAGCACCTGGTCGATCACGATCTCCTGGCCTACGTCCGCAGCAATCTGTTCTACTTTGATTTTCTCGCCGGAAGCAACGCGATACTGCTTGCCACCGGTTTTTATGACCGCGTACATGTAAACCTCTTGAGGAAGATGGCTCCGCGGCGAATTCCGCAGAGCCCAAGATTCTAGCACGGCGGCCGGTTCCCGGCCTAACCCGCGGGCCGCCGGGGCGCTCGGTCCGCCTGCCTCCCTATAATCGGGCGCGTTCCGGCCGCGGGCCGGCCCTCCCCCATCCAAGCAGCGCAACAGCGCCCTCGCCTTGTCAGTTCCCCCCGCCGATAACTCCCCTGCCGCCGACGTCCTCCGCCTCATCGCCGAAGACATGGCCGGGGTCGACCGCGTGATCGCCCGCCGACTCGACACCGGCGTTCCGCTGGTACGCCATGTGTCCCAGTACATCATCTCTGCTGGCGGGAAGCGCCTGCGGCCGGCCCTGCTCCTGCTCATGGCGGGCGCCCTCGGCTATGAGGGCGAGCAACGTTTCAACCTGGCCGCGGTGGTCGAGTTCATCCACACCGCCACCCTGCTGCACGATGACGTCGTCGACGAATCCACGCTCCGGCGGGGTCGCCCCACGGCCAACGAGTCCTTCGGCAACCCGGCCAGCGTGCTGGTGGGCGACTTTCTCTATTCCCGAGCCTTTCAGATGATGCTGGACGCGCACGACATGCGCGTCATGGAGATCCTGGCCGAGGCCACCAACGTGATCGCCGAAGGCGAGGTCCTGCAGTTGATGAACATGCACGACGCCTCGCTCGACGAAGAGGCCTATCTGCGGGTGATCCGCTCGAAGACGGCCAAGTTGTTCGAAGCCAGCACCCGGCTGGCCGCCGTGCTCGCCGGCGTCACGCCGGAGGTGGAGGAAGCTTGCGCCGCCTATGGCCAGGCCCTCGGCACCGCCTTCCAGGTCATCGACGACGTGCTCGACTACGCGGGCGATGCCAACGAGACCGGCAAGAATGTCGGCGACGACCTGCGCGAAGGCAAGACCACCCTGCCGCTGATCCTCGCCATGCAGCGCGGCACGCCCCCGCAGCGCGACTTGATCCGCACCGCCATCGAAGCGGGCGATACCACTCAACTGCCCCAGATCGTGGCCATCGTGCGCGAAACCGGCGCGCTGGAAGCCACGCGCAAGGCCGCCGCCGCGGAGGCGCAACGTGCGATCGATGCACTTGCCGGCTTCGCGACGAATTCGTACTCCGCGGGTTTGCTACAATTAGCGGCTCAGTTGCTTGAGCGACGCGCCTGACACCTCACGACAGTGGGCCGCTCGGTCGAATCTTTTCTCGCAACACAATCGGGGTGTAGCTTAGCCTGGTAGAGCGCTACGTTCGGGACGTAGAGGCCGGAGGTTCGAATCCTCTCACCCCGACCAGGTTTTCTTCTTCTCTCGGCCTTGCAGCATCAGACCCGCGTACTGCGACGTGTACGCCTTGGTCCTGCTGCGATAGGCTCTGCGGCACCCGACATCCGGAACGAACGTGCCGCCGCTCCATCGTCTCTTATTCACTGCTGTGTCGAGCGCCATGCTCGCGGCCTGCGCATCGATGCAACCCGCGCCCGCGTTCTGCAGGCCGGGCGAGCAAGCCCTTGTCCACGACACGCTGTATTTCGGCACCGGAAAGCCCCAGGGCGGCGTGGTCACGCAGCATGACTGGGACGACTTCCTCAAGAGCTCCGTGACGCCCCGCTTTCCGCAAGGGCTGAGCGTGCTGCCGGCCTCGGGCCAATGGCGGGGTGCCGATGGGGCGCTCGTCCGCGAGACCACCTACGTCCTCCAGCTCGTGCATCCCGACGACGACGCCAGCGACCAAGCGGTACGCGCCATCGCGGCCGACTACAAGGCCCGCTTCCAGCAGGAAGCCGTCCTACGCGCACGATCGCCCTCGTGCATATCCTTCTAGGGCCTGCCGAGACAATGCGTTGAGTCGCATCGTATTCACAGGCCCCAGGCCTGGACCCGCCGGCCGGCCCGGTGCAACACTGCGGCCCTCATGGAGCGACCATGTGCAGAAACATCAAGACGCTTTTCAACTTCGAGCCTCCCGCCACCGATGAAGAAATCCGCTCGGCCGCGCTGCAGTTCGTGCGCAAGCTCAGCGGATTCAACACGCCGTCGAAATCGAATCAGGAGGCCTTCCAGCGTGCGGTGGAAGACGTCGCATCGGCAGCCAGGGTGCTGATCGATTCGCTGGTGACCACGGCCGATCCGCGTGACCGCGCGATCGAAGCCGAGCGGGCCCAGGCCAGGTCGGCGAACCGCTTCGGAACGCAGCCCTACAAGTCCTTTGCGGCCGACTGAACATCGACAAAGAGGCAGCCCCATGACCCAGCCCCGCCCTTCCATCGAAGCTGTGCAGAACATCCTGGACCCGTTGTTCCCCGGCCTGATGGGCGTGCGCCTCCTCGTGCTCGAGCCCGAGCGCGTGGTGGCCGAATTGCCCGTGCGCCCTGAACTCTGCACGACCGGCGGCATCCTGCACGGTGGCGCCTCCATGGCCTTCGCCGACACCCTCGGCGCAGTAGGCACCTTCATCAACATGCCGCAAGGCAAGCGCACCACCACCACCGACTCCAGCACCAAGTTCATCGGCGGCGCGCGCGTGAACACCACCGTCACCGGCGAATGCGTGGCGCTGCACCGCGGCCGAACCACCATGGTGTGGCAGACCAGCATCCGCTCCGCCGATGGCAAGCTGTGCGCCGTGGTGACGCAGACGCAGTTGGTGCTGGACTGATCCACCTCCGCGCGGGTCCGTCCAGGCGGCTCCCAGCGCGGCGCGGCGCGCTACCGCATCGCTCAGTCGCGGCGCGGATTGTTCGGGCGCCGGTCGTAGCGATTCGGCACGCCGTCGTTGTCGCGATCGCGGTCGTAACGGTTGGGTATACCGTCGCGGTCGCGGTCGCCGTAGCCACGGGCATGCGGCGGCGGCGGGCCGCTGTCATAGGGAACGGCCACGCAGCCGGCCAAGGTGGCTGACGCAGCGATCAGCAAGGCAAGAGTTGTTTTCACGAGGCACTCTCCTTCAGGTTGTTCGTCCAGTCCGGACGCGACAAACGTCGACGGCGCCCTTGTCCCGGACGTGTCCACCTCTGACAGGGGCGTGAGGCCGGTGACTGGATCTGAACGCATCATGGCGACGAGCTCGCTGGCGGTGAGCGCCCGCAGCACCCGTTTGCAAGTAGGTCCGAACCGCATTCGCACGTCTCGCTCTGTGGCAAGCTTGATGCCCCATGCCGCGCACCCAGCCTCTCCCGTTGGCGCTTTTCCTGTCCGCCATGCTGGCCGGCGCGGCGCAGGCGACGCCAGCCTTCGAACAGGTGCGGCGCGACTACCGCCCTTCCGACGTCGAGGTGCTCGACCGCGACGGCGATCCGCTCCAGCGCCTGCGCATCGACAGCACCGCGCGCCGCGGCCGCTGGACCACCCTGCCCGAGATCTCGTCCGCCCTGCGCACGGCCATGGTGCTGAGCGAGGATCGGCGCTTCTACGAGCACAGCGGCGTCGACTGGCGTGCCGTGTCGGCCGCGGCCTGGGGCAATCTGTGGAACACGCGCACGCGTGGCGCTTCCACCATCACCATGCAACTGGCCGGCCTGCTCGACGAAGACCTGCGCCGCGGCAGCGGCGGCCGCGACCTGGCCCAGAAGTTCGGCCAGACCCTCGCCGCGCAGCGGCTGGAGCGCCATTGGCGCAAGGACCAGATCCTCGAGGCCTATCTCAACACCGTGCCCTTCCGCGGCGAGCTCGTCGGCATCGACGCGCTGTCGCGCACGCTCTTCGGCAAGGCGCCGCACGGCCTGGACGCGCGCGAGGCCGCCGTCGCAGCAGCGCTGGTGCGCGCGCCCAATGCGAAGCCCGCGCTGGTGGCGCAGCGCGCCTGCGAGGTGCTGCGCGCCATGGAGCCCGGCGCCAGGCCGGACTGCGCGGCGCTGGACATGTTCGCGAGCGCGGCGCTGCAACGCCGCGCCTTCGAGCCGAGCGAGGGCATCGCGCCGCACCTGGCGCGCCGCGCGTTGAAGGAAGCCGCGCCCTCCACGACCGATGACGGCCCTATCCGCACCACCCTGCGCGCCCCGCTGCAGCGCTTCGCGCTCACCGCCCTGCAGCGCCACCTGCGCGAGCTGCGCGGCCGCAACGTGGAGGACGGCGCGCTGGTGGTGCTGGACAACGCCAGCGGCGAGGTGCTGGCCTGGGTCGGCTCCTCCGGCGTCCTCAGCCGCGCGGCGGAAGTGGATGGCGTGCTGGCCCCACGCCAGCCCGGCTCCACGCTCAAGCCTTTTCTCTATGCCCAGGCCATCGCCGAGCGGCGGCTCACCGCGGCCTCGCTGCTGGACGATTCCTCGGCGCAGATCAGCACCGCCGGCGGCCTCTACATCCCGCAGAACTACGACCGCCAGTTCAAGGGCCTGGTCTCGGTGCGCACCGCGCTCGCGGCCTCGCTCAACGTGCCGGCCGTGCGCACGCTGGTGATGGTGTCTCCCGACGCGTTCGCGCGGCAACTGCGTGCGACAGGCCTGGCGCTGGGGCAGAACGGCGACTACTACGGCTACAGCCTGGCCCTCGGCAGCGCGGAGGTGTCGCTGCTCGGGCTGGCGAATGCGTACCGGACGATGGCCAATGGCGGCCGCTTCGGGGAGCCTCGCTTCCTCCCCGCGCGCGAGCCCCCGCCCCGCCCTTCCGCCAAAGAGGACAGGGGCATCGGCCCGGCCATCGATCCGCGGGCCGCCTTCATCGTGGGCGACATCCTCAGCGACGCCAACGCCCGCGCCCGCACCTTCGGCCTCGACAGCGTGCTGGGCACGCGCTTCTGGAGCGCGGTGAAGACCGGCACCAGCAAGGACATGCGCGACAACTGGGCCGTCGGCTGGTCCGCGCGCTACACCGTCGGCGTGTGGGTCGGCAATGCCAGCGGGGCGCCGATGTGGGACGTGAGCGGCACCAGCGGCGCCGCCCCGGTATGGGCCGAGCTGATGGGCTTTCTGCATCGCCGCGAGGCCAGCCGCGCGCCGGCCCCGCCGCCGGGCCTGGTGCGCCGGCGCGTGCGCTTCGGCGACGAGCTGGAAGCCGCGCGCGATGAGTGGTTCATCGCCGGCACCGAGCAGGCCCTGTTCGAGCTGCCGGCCGCCGCGCGCACCGAGGCAGCACCGCGCATCACCGCACCGGCCGACGGCACCATCATCGCGCTCGACCCCGACATCCCGCCGCGCCACCAGCGTGTTCGCTTCGAGGCCGAGGGCCGCAACCTGCACTGGCACATCGACGGCAAGCCCTTCGCGCAGGGCGCCAGCGCGCAGTGGCTGCCCTGGCCCGGTCGGCACGTGGTGGAACTGGTCGATGCGCACGGCAAGGTGGTCGACCACGTCCGCCTCGAGGTGCGCGGTGCGGGAATCAAGCGCGCGGCGCGATAGGACAACGCTCGGTCGCGCACAATGCGGCGCTTCACGCGTTCGCATGACGAAGAAAGGAGACATCGCGATGACGACTCACCCGCCGGCCACCCTGGGCCTGATCGTTCCACCTGCCGCAGGCCTCGTCCCGGTCGACGGCCAGGCGCTCTACGGCACGCGCGACCTGCGCTTCATCGCGCGTGGACTCGGCATCCCGGGCATCTCGCCCGAAGGCTTCGACACGGTGGTGGACCGCATCCTCGAACTCGCCGTCGAGCTGCGCGACGCCGGCGCGCAGGCGGTCTCGTTGATGGGCACTTCGCTCAGCTTCTACCGCGGCCTCGAGTTCACGCACGCGCTGCGCGATCGCATGCAGCAGGCCACCGGCCTGCCCTGCACCACCATGAGCCACGCCATCGTCGACAGCCTGCGCGCCCTGGGCATCCGGCGCGTGGCGGTGGCCACCGCCTACATCGATACGCTCAACCAGCGCCTGGTGAACTACCTTGCGAGCTGCGGCATCGAGGTCACGCACATCGAAGGTCTGTCGATCACCGGCGTGGATGCCGTCGGCCAGGTCAGTGCCGAAACGCTGATGGCACTGGCCGAACGCACCTACGCGGCCGACCGCTCGGCGCAGGGCCTGCTGATCTCCTGCGGCGGCCTCCTCACGCTGGACATCCATGTGCCGCTGGAACACAAGCTGGGCATTCCCGTGACGTCGAGCTCCCCGGCCGGCTTCTGGGACCTGGTGCGCACGGCCGGCCTCGATCCCGCCTCGCCCGGCCACGGCCGCCTGTTCGAGCCCGAGACAGCGCTTGAACGAGCCGCTTGACCTCGCGACGCTGCGCGTGATCGTGGCAGCGGCGGAGCTGGGCTCCATCAGCGCCGCCGGCGACCGGCTGCAGCTGGCGGTGGCCGCCGCCAGCACACGCATCACGGCGCTGGAGGAGGCACTGGGCCTGCGCGTCTTCGAGCGCTCCACGCGCGGCGTGCGCCTCACGCCCGCGGGCCAGATGCTGGTGCGGCGCGGGCGCGAGATCCTGGCCGATGCCGACCGGCTATCCGTCGACCTGCACGATTACGCCAAGGGCCTGCAGGGCCACGTGCGCCTGGTGGCCAACACCTCGGCCATGCTGGAAGTGCTGCCGGCCAAGCTCGACGGCATGGCGCGCGAGCATCCGCTGATCCGCGTCGACGTGGCCGAGTACGGCAGCCACGACATCCCGCTGCTGCTGCTGGAGGGCCGCGCCGACCTCGGCATCGTCGACATGGCGCATGCGCCGCACGGCATCACGCTCACCGAATGTTTCTCCGACACGCTGGTGCTGGTGGTGCCGGCCGGCCACGCCCTGGCAGGCGCGCAGCCGCTGTCGCTGACGGAGGCGCTGGAGGAGGACTTCATCGCGCTGCACGACGGAACGGCGCTGTCCAGCCGGCTCATGCGCTCGGCTTCGCAGGCCGGCAAGGCGCTGAAGGTCCGCATGCAGATGCGCAGCTTCGACGCCGTCTGCCGCATGGTGGCCGGCGGGCTGGGCGTGGCCGTGCTGCCGCTGCAGGCCATCGGCCCGCAGCTGGCCAGCCTGCCGCTCGCGGTGGTCGGCCTCGACGATCCCTGGGCCGCGCGCACGCACCGCATCGCGCTGCGCAGCGGCGTCGAGCCCGCGCCCGCCACCTTGACCCTCATCGACTTTCTCTTGCGGACTTGAGCAATGCCAAGGGCAAACCCTTGATTTCGCGGTTGGCGAAAGCGGGCTTCGCGGCGCGTGCTTGTGAGCGGGGGCCGGGCCTTCCTACACTGCGCACGAACCTCGGAGACACGCCCCCATGAAGATCACCCGCGTCGCGGCCACGCCCCTGCATCTGCCGATCACGGTGCAAGCCTCCGGCCGCAGCAAGACGACCTCCCTGTCGCTGTGCCTGGTCGACATCGAGACCGACGAAGGCCTGGTCGGCACCGGCATGACCGCCATCACCGAGGAGGAGGTGATCGCCTCGGTGGTCAACGACATCGCCGGCCACGCACTCGTCGGCATGGACCCGATGCGCCACGAGCAAATCTGGGAGCGGCTCTACTGGCTGCTCACGCCGCGCGGCCAGTCGGGCTACGCCAGCCACGCCATCGCCGCGCTCGACCTCGCGCTGTGGGACCTCAAGGGCAAGGCCCTGGGCCAGCCCTGCTGGCGACTGCTGGGCGGCGCGCGCGCCGAGGTGCCGGTCTATGCCACCTTCGGCTTCGCCTTCTTCGAGCGCGACGAGTTGGCCGAGGCCGCCCGCGGCTGGGTCGAGCGCGGCTTCAATCGCCTGAAGATGACGGTCGGCCACCACGGCCTGGCGCGGCGCGACGAGCCCCGCCCGCTGGACACGCTGATCGCGGAGGACGTGCAGCGCATCCGCGCGGTGCGCGAGGCGGTCGGCCCCGAGGTGCAGATCTACATCGACGCCAATTGCAGCCTGGACTACTTCCATGCCCTCTCGCTGGCGCAGCGCATCGAGCAGTACGGCATCAGCTTCTTCGAGGAGCCGGTGTCGCAGAACGACATCCCCAACCTGGTGAAGCTGCGCCAGAAGACCTCGATCCCGCTGGCCGCCGGCCAGAACGAGGGATTGGCCAGCCGCTTCCGCGACATGCTGGTGGCGCAGGCGGTGGACGTGGTGCAGCCCAACGCCTGCATCACCGGCGGCTTCACGCAGTGCCAGCGCATCGCCGGCATGGCCTCGGCCTTCAACGCGCGCTTCGCCAACGGCGGCGCCTGGCCGCACCACAACATGCACCTGCACGCGGGCCTGGCCAACGGATCGCTGGTGGAGTACCACTCGGTGGCGGTGGACTGCTGCCGGCTGGTGTTCGACGACCTGCCGGTGCCGAGCCAGGGCATGCTTGCATTGCCCGACAAGCCCGGGCTGGGCTTCGAGCCCAACCGTGAACGCGTGGCCGAACTGGCCAAGCGCCCAGGCTCTCGCGGTGCAGGCAAAGCCTGACATGAAGCTCTCCCCCAGGCTCCCCCACTTCGTGTGGTCCGCCAACCCCCTCACCGGGGAGCCCGGCAAAGCCGGTTCCGCGGTGTTCCCCGAACGGCCCTGGCTCCGCCGGCCATGACGCTGCGACAGCGATGATTTTGGAGACAGAACGATGAACGCTCTTAGGACCCGCCGCGCGGTGCTCGCGCTGACCGCAACGCTGCTTGGCGCGCCCGCCTTCGCGCAGGGCAGCTACCCCGACCGGCCGATCCGCCTGCTGGTGGGCTATTCCGCCGGCGGCGGCGTCGACGCCATGGCGCGACTGATCGCGCCGCGACTGTCGAGCCTCCTGGGCCAGCAAGTGGTGGTGGAGAACCGCGCCGGCGCCGCGGGCGTGATCGCGGGCGATGCGGTCGCCAAGGCCGCGCCCGACGGCTACACGCTGCTGCTGGGCGACAGCTCGACGCTGATCGCCAAGTACATGCAGGCCAAGCTGAGCTTCGATCCGGTCAAGAGCTTCGTGCCGGTGGCGGGCCTGTTCAAGTCGCCCCTGCTGATCGTGGCCGCCAACGACTTCCCGGCGAAGAACCCGCGCGAGCTGGTGGCGGCACTCAAGGCGAAGCCGGGCTTCTATTCGTTCGCGACCTCCGGCGTCGGCACCGTGCAGCACCTGGGATTCGAGATGCTCAAGGGCCAGTCGGGCACCTTCGCGCTGCACATCCCCTACCGCGGCGCGGCGCAGATCGTTCCCGACGTGATCAGCGGCCAGGTGCCGCTGGGCGTGGTCAGCGCAACCGCGGGCCTCGCGCAGGCCAAGGCCGGCAAGCTGCGTGCCGTCGCGATGATGAGCAACGACAAGCTGCCAGGTGCCGAGGACGTGGCCCCGCTGTCGACCGCGGTGCCGGGCGTGGACGTGGCGCCGCGCCTGTTCCTGCTGGCCCCGGCCGGCACCCCGGCGCCCATCGTGGACAAGCTGGGCGACGCCGTGCGCAGCGCGATGAGCGCGCCCGATCTCGCGCCTGCCGCCGCCCTCCAGGGCGCGGTCACGGACTTCATGCCCTCCGCGGCGCTGGCCTCCGCGATGGCACAGGAGTCGGCCCGCTGGGGCAAGCTCATCAGCGAGCAGAAGATCTCCGCGCAGTAATTCGATGAGCGTCGTCGCCTGCATCGAGGACCTGCGGGTCCTCGCGAAGAAGCGCGTGCCGCGGATGTTCTACGACTACGCGGATTCCGGCTCCTGGAGCGAGGGGACCTACCGCGCCAACGAACGCGACTTTCAGAAGCTCCTGCTGCGCCAGCGGGTGGCCGTGGACATCGAGCGGCGCAGCACGCGCACCACCATGGCAGGGACCGACGTGGCGATGCCGGTGGCCATCGCGCCCACCGGGTTGACCGGCATGCAGCATGCCGACGGCGAGATCCTGGCGGCAAAGGCCGCAGAGAAGTTCGGCATTCCGTTCACGCTGTCGACCATGAGCATCTGCTCGATCGAGGACATCGCGGCTGCCACCACGCGGCCCTTCTGGTTTCAGCTGTACGTGATGCGCGACCGCGGCTTCATGGCGCGCCTGATCGACCGTGCCGAGGCGGCCCGCTGCTCGGCCCTGATGCTGACACTGGACCTGCAGATCGTCGGCCAGCGCCACAAGGATTTGCGCAACGGCCTGTCCGTCCCGCCGAAGCTGAGCCTGCGCAACCTGGCGAACATGGCGAGCAAGCCGCGCTGGTGCCTGGGCATGCTGGGCACGAAGCGGCGCAACTTCGGCAACGTCTTCGGCCATGTCGAGGGCATCGACACCATGCGCTCCATGTCGGAATGGACCAACCGGCAGTTCGATCCCACGCTGTCCTGGGAAGACGTCGCCTGGATCCGCAAGCGCTGGGGCGGCCGGCTCATCCTCAAGGGCATCCAGGACGTCGAGGACGCGCGGCTGGCCGTGAATTCGGGCGCCGACGCGGTGATCGTCTCCAACCACGGCGGCCGCCAGCTCGACGGCGCCCCCTCCTCCATCTCGGCACTGCCGGCCATCGCCGAGGCGGTGGGCCACCGGATCGAAGTGCACATGGACGGCGGCGTGCGCAGCGGGCAGGACGTGCTCAAGGCACGGGCGCTGGGCGCCCGCGGCGTCTACATCGGCCGCCCCATGCTCTACGGCCTGGGCGCGATGGGCGAGGCCGGCGTGACGCGGGCCCTGCAGATCATCCACCGCGAGCTGGACCTCACGATGGCCTTCTGCGGGCACACCGACATCGAAAAGGTGGATGCCCGGGTGTTGTTGCCCTCGTCCTAGTCCACTGAAACACTGAAATCGACTGGTGCAGTCCACCCGATACGGGCGCGCTGCGGCGTTGCAAATGGCCCTAGGCGCCAGCAGCGAGGTGTGCCACACCCACGAGGCCGGCAATCAGGCCGACCACCAGCACGAAGGCGATGGCCAGCACCAAGGGCAGGCTCTGGTGATTCACGCGCTGGTCGGCATCGGCCCTGCGCCCGCCCAGGCCGATGGCTGCCCAGAGCACCGCCCGAAGTGATCCAAGGAAGTTCGACATGTCCATGCTCCTTGCGTCCATGCGCATCGTTTTCCTGCTAGCGCCTCATCGTGTCACGCAGCGTGACCTCGGAAGCGGCATGGCCCCAGCTCGACCGGATATAGGTCAGCACCGCGGCAATCTCCTCGTCATCCAGCACGTGGCCAAAGGGCGGCATGCCGTAGGGACGGGGGTTGCCCTCGGTGGCCGGGGCATAGCCACCGCGCCGCACCATCTGGATCAGATTGGCCGGATTGGCCAGACCCACCGCACGGTTGCCCGCCAGGGCCGGGAAGACCTCCGCGACGCCCTCGCCGCGTTCCCCGTGGCACCAGGCGCATTCCTGCGCGTAGATCTTCTCGCCACGAAGGACGCGCGCGCTGGCCGGCGCCGATGCGGCTTCCGCACGTGCCGCGTGCCCGGGGCGCGGCGGCAAGGCGCGCAGGTAGGTCGCCATTGCGCGCAGGTCTTCCTCGCCCAGGTGCTGCGTGCTGCGACTCACGACCTCCCCCATGGGACCGGTGACCGTCGCGTGTGCGTTGCGGCCGGTTTTCAGCAGCTCCACCACGTCCTTGGTCGTCCAACCGGCAACGCCTGCCTCGGCCTTGGCGTCGAGCGCCGGCGCATACCACGCCTGTCCCGGCAGCATGCCCCCTGCAAGCCCGCGCGTCGCGTCGGTCGCGCCGAGCCAGTTGCGCGTGCCGTGGCAGGCGATGCAATGCCCGAGCCCGTTGACGAGGTAAGCGCCGCGGTTCCATTCCGCTGTCTGCTGCGGCGCGGGCTCGAATGCAGCGGGCGAGAAATTCAGGGCGCGCCACACTGCCAACGCCGCCTGTGTGTCGTACGGGAAGCGAAGCGCGTGCGGCGGGTTGGCCTGCACCACCGGCGGCAGGGTGCGCAGCCACGCATAGAGGGCATCCGAATCCTCGCGCGTGATCTGCGTGAAGCTGGTGTACGGAAAGGCGGGATAGAGCAGCCGGCCGTCGCGTGAGCGGCCGTTGTGCATCGCGCGCCAGAACTGGTCCGCGCTCCACGACCCGAGGCCCGTGCCGGGATCCGGCGTGAGGTTGCCCGCGAAGACCGTGCCGAAGGGCGTCTCGATGCCGCGGCCGCCGGCGAAGGCGGCGCCGCCGCGCATGGTGTGGCATCCGGCGCAGTTCCCCGCGAGCGCCAGGTAGCGGCCGCGTTCGATCTGTCCCGGCGACGATGGCTGGGGAGCGCGGTGCGCATCCGTGATCGGCGCTTCGCCGCGCCGGTTGAGGACAATCACCGTACCGGCCAGGCCCGCCGCCAGCGCCAGGGCCACGAACAGCCATCCCATCAAGGTCCGGCCTGTGCTCATGGATGCCCCCCCATCGCGCTGCAAGCCATGGGAAGCGGCCGGTCCGCGGAAGCCGGCGAGGCGTCCGCAGGCACCGGCTGCGTGGCCAGCCAGCCGGCGACGGCCTGGATGTCGGCGGCGCTGAGCTTGCGCCCGACCTCGGCCATGCAATCCGGGGCGAGCGCCTGGCGGTCGCCGGTCAGCCAGGCACCGAGTTGGGACGCCACGTAGAGCCGCGGCAGGCCCACGAGGCCCGGGATGCCCGGTGCCATGCCCGTCAATCTCTGGCCGTGGCACTCCACGCAGGCCGGGATGCCGCGTGCCGGATCGCCGCGCGACGCGAGCCATTCGCCCCGCGCAAGCTGCGCGGAGCTCAATTCGGACGGCGCCGGCGCCGCATAGGGAAGATGGCGCGCCGAGAAGTACTCGGCCATCTCGCGCAGGTAGGCATCGGGCAAAGAGGCCAGCAGGTAGCCCATCGCGGCGTGGTGACGCCGGCCATCGCGGAAGCTGCGCAGTTGCTCGTAGAGATAGACGGCCGGCTTGCCGGCCAGCCGCGGAAAGTAGCCCGTGCGGCTCGCCTGTCCATCGCGGCCGTGGCAGGTGATGCACGCCGCGACGCGGCGCTCCATGTCGGCACCTGCCTGTGCCGCATGGACCCACGTCCCGCAGGTCATCACCATCGTTGCGATCCAGAGGCAGAGTCGGCTGGCTGTCATGGTGCACCGATTCTGGCGACGGTTCGGCCGCCGGACCGTATCAGATTCCGCGGCTTTCCGGCCTGATGTGAGCCGCTGCCGGGTCGCTCAGGACGCGCCCGCCCCTCGCCGTCTGCCGCCAGTCGCCTGCCGCTGCGATGCGCCAAGCGCACTGGCGATCCGACCCAGCGTGCGCAGGGCCGGATCGACGCGCGGATCGCACGGGTGCCCCACGTTCAACCGCAGGTGGTGCACGAAGCGGCGATCGGCCGAGAACAGCACGCCCGGCGCCGTGCTGATGCCGGCAGCCATGGCCCGACGGTGCAGTTCCAGCGCATCCACATGCGGGGGCAGTTCCAGCCAGAGGAAATAGCCCCCCGCCGGCAGCGTCACGCGGGTCCCGGCCGGAAAACTGTGCTCGACCATGCGCCTGGCGCGGTGCTGCTCCGCGCTGAGCGCGCCGCGCAGGTTGCGCAGATGACGGTCGTACCCCCCTTGGACCAGATACTCGGCGATCGCGAGCTGCGACGGCATGGAGGTGCCCAGCGAGGTCATCATCTTCAGCCGCAGCACCTGCGCCACATGGCGCCCGGCGGCCGCCCAGCCGACGCGGTACCCGGGCGCGAGGCACTTGGAGAAGGACGCGCAGTGCAGCACGTTGCCGTCCTTGTCGAAGGCTTTTGCCGGCGGCGGGCGCCTGCCGTCGGCATAGAGTTCCCCATAGACGTCATCCTCGATCAGCGGCACGCCATGGCGCGCGAGGAGCTCGACGAGCTGGCGCTTGCGCTTCGGGGACATCACGGCGCCGAGCGGGTTCTGCAGGTTCGGCATGAACCAGCATGCGGCCACCGTGTGCAGATCGAGCAGGCGCTCCAGATCCTCCAGCACCACGCCCTCGGCCGGGTCGGTCGCCACCTCCACGGCACGCAGCTTCAGCCGCTCGAGCGCCTGCAGCGCCGCATAGAAGGTGGGTGACTCGATGATCACGATGTCGCCGGGCCGCGTCACCGCTTGCAGGCACAGGTTGAGCGCCTCCATCGCGCCGTTCGTGACGACCAGCTCGTCGGGCTGCAGCGGAACGCCCTGCAGCGCGTAGCGCCGCCGCAGCGTCTCGCGCAGGCCCGGGTCGCCGATCGTCAGGGCGGTCGTGACCTGCTCGGGCCGCAGGCGCCGCATCGCGCGCGTTCCGGCCCGCGCCAGCTCATCGAGCGGGAACAGGGTGGGCGCCGGAAAGGCCGACCCGAGCGGCACGACGCCGGGATCGCGCGTGGATTCGAGGATGTCGAAGGCCAGCGCGCTGACGGACACGTCCATCGCCTCCGGCTTCGGAACCGCCGCCTGTGGCGCGGGCCGCAGCGGCCGGGGCTGCGGCCGCACGTAGAAACCGGACCGTGGCCGCACCTCGACGAGCCCATGGGCCTGGAGCAGCCCGTAGGCCTGGAACACCGTCGAGGGGCTCACGCCGCGTCGCTGACAGGTCTCGCGCACCGACGGGAGGCGGTCGCCCGGCTTCAGGAGCCCTTCGCGGATCGCCTGCGTCAGGTCGCTCGCCAGTTGTTCATGCCGGTTGAGTTCGCCGTTTGCCATCACCCCGCCGAGTATCGCCCCCGCGATTCGCCACCGGCGCATCTGCAGCCTGGCCTCCCGCCGAGCGCCCATGGCGGATCAAGGCCACCGCGATCGCCGCAATCACCGCCGGCACCGCGATCGCCATGAAGTTCTGCTGAAGCGGGAGCGCCAGGCCGACCAGGCTGCCGATCACGATCGGCGCGAGAATGGCGCCGCTTCGCCCCACCCCCGAGGCCCAGCCGATGCCGGTGGCGCGCACCGCCATCGGATAGAACTGCCCCACGTAGGCGTAGGTCACGATCTGCGTCCCGATGGTCGATGCGCCCGCCAGGCCGACCAGCAGGAACAGCAGCTCCGTCGGAACGCGATAGCCCAGCAGCGTGATCGACACCGCGGCCAGCGCATACATGCCCACCAGCACGTACTTGATGTGAAAGCGGTCGGCCAGCCAGCCCCCGCCCACCGCACCGATCATGGCGCCGAAGTTCAGCACGAGCACGAAGGTCAGGGCGGACCCGAGGCTGTAGCCGGCGCTGGCCATCAGCTTGGTCAGCCACGAGCTGAGCGCGTACACCATGAACAGGCACATGAAGAACGCGATCCAGAACATCACCGTGCTGAAACCGCGGCCTTCCTGGAACAGTCGGCCGATCGGTGCACTCACCGCCTTGTCTTCGCGCGGCAGTGCGAAGCTGTCGCCGGCAGCGGGCCGGTAGGCGGGATCGAGTCGCGATGCGATGCGCTGCAGTTCGGCCTGCCGATTCGCCTTCATGAGAAAGGGTATCGACTCAGGCATCGATTTCAGGATCGCGGGGATCAGCAAGACCGGCAGGCCCGCCGCCAGGAACACCGACGACCAGCCGTAGGCTTCCATCAGCCCCTTGCCGAGCAGCGCGGCCAGCATGCCGCCGACGGCATAGCCGCTGAACATCAGCGTGACCATCGTGCTGCGGATCCGGCGCGGCGAGTACTCGGTCATCTGGGCGACCACGTTCGGCATCACGCCGCCGATGCCGAGCCCGGCCAGGAAGCGCATCACGCTGAAACTGACGGGCTCGTGGGTGAGCCCGGCGGCCGCGGTGAACATGCTGAACAGCGCGATGCAGATGACGATGGCGCGGCGCCGGCCGATCCTGTCCGCGATGGTGCCGAGGAAGATGGCACCGAACATCATGCCGAACAGCGCGGAGCTGACCATGAAGCCGGCATTCGTCGGGCTCACGCCCATCTCCTTCATGATCGAAGGCAACGCGATGCCGGCCACGGCCAGGTCGTAGCCGTCGAAGATGATGATCAGGGCGCACCAGAACAGAACCAGCCCGTGGAAGCGGTTGAAGCGGGCCTCGTCGGCCAGCTTGTGCAGATCGATGTTGCGCATGGTTTGTCTCGATGTGTGGTGAAGTGCATGGGATGCGGGAGCGTCAGCCGAGATCGCCGCCGGCGACCGGCACGACCGTCCCGGTGATGTAAGAAGCGTCGTCGGAGGCCAGGAACAGAATGGGCGCGACCTGCTCGTCGATCGTCCCGTAGCGATGCATCAGGCTGGAGTCGACCGTCTGGTCGATCACCCCCTGGTACCAGGCGGTGTCGCGGGCGCTGGGCTCCGCCGGGGTCGAGTTGCGCGGCACGCGACGCGGCGGCGCATCCGTTCCGCCTGGCGCGGTGGCATTGACGCGGATACCGTTGCGCGCGTGCTCCATCGCCAGCGACGCGGTCAGCGCATTGACGCCGCCCTTGGCCGCCGAGTACGGCACGCGGTGCACGCCGCGCGTCGCAACCGACGAGACGTTGACGATGACACCGCGCTTCTTCTCGACCATGAACGGCAGCGCCGCGCGGCAGGACCACAGCGTCGGGAACAGCGAGCGCCGGATCTCGGCTTCGATCTGCGCCTCTTCGTAGTGCTCGTAGGGCTTGGCCCAGATCGTGCCGCCGACGTTGTTGACGAGCACGTCGACCCGCTCGAAACGGGCCAGGCACTCCGCCACCATGGCCTGCGCACCGGCGAAGGTCTCGAGATCGGCCTGGAAAGCCGCAGCGGTGCCGCCGCCCTCCCGGATGTCCGCGACGACCTCCTCGACGATCCCGGCCCGGTCGACGGCCAGCACCGTGCCGCCTTCCGCCGCCACCCGCAGCGCGACGCCTCGGCCGATGCCCTGGGCTGCGCCGGTCACGATGACGACCTTGTTCCTGAAGCGGGAGGCGTTCATGCTGCCACCGCTTCGTTGGCGGACGAAAACTTCTCGAAGTGGAAGCTCCTGGGCGTCACGCCGACGCCCGACATCCACTGGCGCACGCCTTCCACCATCGGCGGCGGGCCGCACACGTACACGTCGACGTTGCCGTCGTGCAGGTCGTCGGCCGAAAGGTGGTCGGTGACGTAGCCCTGCTTCGGATGCCCGCTTTCCGGGTCCACCACGCAGGTGAAGAACTCGAAGTCGGGCAGGCTCGCCTTCAGTTCGGCCAGTGTCTCCAGTTCCACCAGGTCGTCGTTGGTGTTCACGCCGTAGGCCAGGCGGATCGGGTGATCGGTCGGGTTCTGTTTCAGCCACAGCAGCATCGACAGAAAGGGCGCCAGGCCGGTGCCGCCCGCCAGCATCAGGATCGGACGAACCGCCGGACGCAGGTAGAAGCTGCCGTACGGCCCCGTGAACATCATGAAGTCCTCCGGCTGAGCCTTCTGGCGCATGAAGGTGCTCATCAGCCCATCCGGCACGTCGCGGATCAGGAACGCCAGTTCCGACGTGTTCGGCGCGGAGCTGAACGAGTACGAGCGCGTCTCCTTGCTGCCCGGCACCATGAGGTTCACGTACTGCCCTGGCAGGAAGGCCAGCGGGCGTTCGGCCTGCAGCGAGAAGGAGACCGTCGTCGCCGAGCCGCGCTCGATCTTCGTGAGCTTGCCGCCATGCGCGCCGACCTCCGTCTTGCACGCCGCCGATGAAGCCGGCACGCGCACCACGCAGTCGGTGGTGGGCTTCATCTGGCAGGTGAGCACGTAGCCCTGCGCGGCCTCGTCGTCGGCCAGGGCGTCCTCGATGTAGTCGCCCATGGTGTAGCTGCCGCTTTCGCAGTGGCATTTGCAGGTGCCGCAGGCGCCGTCCCGGCAGTCGAGCGGGATGTTGATCTTGGCGCGGTACGCCGCGTCGGCGATCAGTTCGCCGGGCTCGCACGGAATGATGCGTGAGACCCCGTCCTCGAACTGCAGGGCGATGTTGAATGACATGCTTGTCTCCTTTGTCCCGAAAGGCCGTTGCCTTCAGATGTGATAGATGTCGAGCAGGTGGTGGATGTAGTCGTTCTTCAGGACCACGTACTTGCGCTTGATCAGCGGCTTGCCGCCGCGGGTGTCCAGCGTGTACCGGGAGCTGCCGAAGTACACGTCGACGATGTCGTAGCGGAAGCTGTGCGTGGTCCAGTTGAAGGCCACCTCGCATCCGTTCTCGTCCTGCGACAGCACCTCCAGGTTGTTGATCGCGTGGCCGGTGCGCGTGTCGGGCATCGTGGCGCTGGATCGGTCGGTCTGGATGCGGAAGACGCGGTCCTCCAGGCCTTGCTTGTTCGGGTAGTAGATCAGCGAGACTTCGTTCTGCGGGTCCGTCGTCAGCTTGTCGTCGTCATCCCACGAGGGCATGAAGAATTCGACGTCGTCGGCGTAGCAGGCGAGCCAGTCGGCCCAGCGGTTCTCGTCGAGTGCGCGGGCCTCCGCGTAGACGAAGGCCTGGAGTTCCTGGTAGGACAACATCACTGGCCTCCCGTCGCGCAGTCCGCCTGCTCGGCCACGACGGCCTTCTTCATGGTCTCGAGCCAGTACTCGTGCTGGCCGATGTAGAGCCCTTCGTCCTCGGTCTTCACGCAGCTGAGGTCCGGCTTCAGGCCGATCAGGTCGGCCGTCGCGTCGGGGCCCTTGATCCAGTGCGTGGCACCGCGGCTCATGTCGTTCCACTTCACGGCGCGCGCGCCGTAGCCGTGCTGGCAGGAGCGGAACTCCTCCAGGTCGTCCGGCGTGGCCATGCCGGTCGCGTTGAAGAAGTCCTCGTACTGGCGCAGGCGGCGCGCCCGTGCTTCCGGCGCCTCGCCCTTGGGCGCGATGCAATAGATCGTCACTTCCGTCTTGTTGACGGAGATCGGCCGCACGATGCGGATCTGCGAACTGAACTGGTCCATCAGGTAGACGTTGGGGTACAGGCAAAGGTTGCGGGACTTGCCGAGCATCCAGTCCGCGCGCGCTTCGCCGAACTTCTCGACCCATTCGCCGCGCCTGGCATACAGGGGCCGGTCTTCCGGGTTCGACCAGTTGGTCCACAGCAGCAGGTGGCCGTGCTTGAAGGTGTACGAGCCGCCGCCCTGCTGGGCCCATTTGCCCGCGTTCATGGCCTTCACGGTGTCCACCTTGCCGTCGGCGCTGCGGCGGCTGGTGGTCGCCGCATAGTTCCAGTGCACCGACGACACGTGGTATCCGTCGGCGCCGTTCTCCGTGCCGAGCTTCCAGTTGCCGTCGAAGGTGTAGGTCGACGCACCGCGCAGCACTTCCAGGCCGTCGGGCGACTGGTCGACGATCATGTCGATGATCTTGGCGGCCTCGCCCAGGTGCTCCTCCAGCGGCACCACGTCGGGGTTGACGCTGCCGAACAGGAAGCCGCGGTAGTTCCCGAAGGCGCCGAGCTTCGCCAGGTCGTGGCTGCCTTCGCAGTTGAAGCTGGATGGATAGCCGGCTTCGGCGCTGTTGTCCTTGACCTTCAGGAGCTTGCCCGCGTTGTTGAACGTCCAGCCATGGAAGGGACAGGTGAAGCTGGACTTGTTGCCCTTCTTGTGGCGGCACAGGATGGCGCCGCGGTGCGTGCAGGTGTTGGCCAGCGCGTTCAGCTTGCCGTCCTTGCTGCGCGTGATGACCACCGGCTGGCGGCCGACGTGCACGGTCAGGTAGTCGTTGACGTTGGCGATCTGGCTCTCGTGCGCCAGGTAGACCCAGTTGCCTTCGAAGATGTGCTTCATCTCCAGGTCGAACAGTTGCTCGTCGGTGAAGACGGAACGGTCCAGCCGGTACTTGTGCTCGACCGGGTCGTCTTCGAGCAAGGCGTCGAGCTTGGCGAGATTCGGCGTCGACGGGACGGGATAGATGGGGATCATGCGGGGCTCCTCGAAGGTGAGCGAATGGCGATTCACTGAAAAGGGGGTCGTCGCAAAGCCGAAGCACGCTGCTTCACCCATCGACGATCGGTATGGAAATGGACGCCCGGCCGGCAGCCCTGCCGGTCGGGCGCGGCGGCGTCGTTCAGCCGACGGCGCGGGCCACGCGGGCCTGGGGCGAGGCCTCGCGCTCGTCGACGGCCGGCTGCATGACGAAGTCGAAGGGGACGCGGGTGAAGGGCTCGCTCACGCCGAGCGACTCGTAGCCCTTGGCAGGCGTGTTCTTCTCGAGTTGAAGGATCAGACCGTCGCGCGTCGCGAAGGCGAAGTCGTCGTCGATGAAGCTGTCGCCCGGCACGTTGACCTGGGTCGTCAGCGTGCGCAGGCCGGGAGCGACCACGAGGAAGTGGATGTGCGCCGGGCGGTTGCCATGGCGCCCGATCGCGGAGAACAGCTCCGAGGTGGGGCTGTTCGGGGGAATCGCATAGCCCGGCGGCAGGAAGCTGCGGAAGCGATAGCGGCCTTCGGCATCGGTCTCGATGCGGCGGCGCAGAGCGTACTCGGCCTGGTCCGGGTCGAAGTGCGAGTAGCGGCCCAGTTCGTTGGCGTGCCACACGTCGACGATGGCGCCGGCGACGGGCTTGCCGTGGATGTCGAGCACGCGGCCCTCCATCACCATCGTTTCGCCGCGCTGCGCGCCGCCTTCCTCGTCGAGGCGCGTTTCGTACTTGGACAGCGGTGCACCGGCGATGTACAGCGGCCCTTCGATGGCACGCGGCGTGCCGGCATTGCGGCCGGCGCGTTCGTCGGCTTCGTCGAGGCGGATGTCCAGCAGGCGGTCGAAGCCCAGGCCGGCGGTGATCAGGCCGGCCTGCCCGCTGGATGCCAGGCGCGAGAGCCAGTCGACGCCGGCCCAGAACTCGTCGGGCTGGATGTCCAGGTCATCGATCGCGCGAAACAGGTCGCCGACGATGCGCGCGGTGATCTTCTGGACCCGCGGGTTGCCGTCGGGCCGGTTCGAATGCATCACCTTTTCCAGCAGCTGGGTCTTGCTCATTTCGTTCATGGTTGTCTCCGTAGGGTCGTGAAGGGGGGGGTCAGTGAAGGGAGGGGTCGGTGAGGAAGGGATGAAATTCAGCGGTCGTCGCCATGGATGGACGAGCCGTGGCGGCACAAGGGCCGCACCTGGATGTCCATGTAGGGGAACAGGGGCAGCGTCAGCAGCGTGTCGTGCAGGGACGCGACGTCCGCGACGTCGAAGATGCTGACGTTCGCGTAACGGCCGGCGATGCGCCACAGGTGGCGCCAGACGCCGTCGCGCTGCAGGCCCTGCGCAATCTCTTTCTCGCGCGCCTTGAGCTGCTCGGCTTGCGCCGGGGGCATGTCGTGCGGGAGGCGAACGGTCATTTCGACGTGGAACAGCATGGGGGTCCTCAGGCGGTGATGGCGAAGGTCTGCGACGCGCGGTCGCGGCGGTAGAAGGCGAGCTTGTCGAGGTCGAGCTGAACGCCGAGGCCGGGCACCTGCGGCAGCTGCAGTTCGAAGTCGCGGTAGGCGGGGCGCTGGACGACGATGTCGTCCTTGAGCAGCAGCGGGCCGAACAGTTCGGTGCCCCAGGCCAGCGTCGGGCAGGCGGCGAAGACGTGCGCCGCGGCGATGCTGCCCACGCTGCCTTCCAGCAGCGTGCCGCCGTAGATGCCGACACCCGCGGCGTCCGCGACGCAGGCGGCACGCAAGGTCGGCCACAGGCCGCCGGCCTGCGAGATCTTGAGCGCGTAGACGTCGGCTGCGGCATCCGCGGCCAGGTCGAAGGCATCGATGGCATCGTGCACGGCCTCGTCGGCCATGATGGCGACATCGAAGCGGGCCGTGAGCCGCTTGAGTGCGCGACGGTTGCGCCGTGCCACGGGCTGCTCGACGAGGCCGACGCCAATGGCTTCGAGTGCCGCGATGCCCTGGACGGCGGTGGGCTCGTCCCAGGCCTGGTTCACGTCGACGGTGAGCATCACCTCGTCGCCCAGGCCGCGGCGGATCGCCTGCACGTGGGCGATGTCCTGCGCCAGCGGGTGGCTGCCGATCTTGAGCTTGAAGACCTTGTGGCGGCGCGCCTCGATCAGGGCCAGCGCCTCGTCGACATCGCGCGTGGCATCGCCGCTCGCGAGGGTCCAGAGCACCGGCAGCGCCCCGCGCATGGCGCCCCCCAGCAGCGCGTGGATGGGAAGCCCGAGGCGCTGGCCCTGCGCATCCAGCAGTGCGATTTCCATCGCCGACTTGGCAAAGGAGTTGCCCTGCACGGTGGCGCACACGCGCTGCATCGCGCGGTTGACGTCGGCCGCATCCGTGCCGACGAGCAGCGGCGCGAGGTAGTTGTCGATCGCGCTCTTGATGCCCTCGGGGCTCTGCTCGCCGTAGGCCAGGCCGCCGATGGTGGTGGCCTCGCCGATGCCGGTGAAGCCGTCGCTGCAGACCAGGCGCACGATCACGAGCGTCTGGCGCATCATGGTCGTCATCGCCAGCTTGTGCGCGCGGATGGTCGGCAGGTCGACCAGCACGGCTTCGACGGATTGGATGGTGGGGCTCGTGTTCATGGCCTGAATGTTCGCTTTCGCGCGCCCTGGGGTCCAATATCGATTGGGTCCGGCAAAATACCTTCAAGGTATGGAGACTTCGGGTTTTCACCGAGCCGTCTGCAGGAGGCCCCATGCACCTCGAGATGCGTCACTTGCGCTACTTCTGCGCGGTCGCCCGCGAACTGAGCTTCAGCCGTGCGGCCGAGCAGTTGCACATTGCCCAGCCGCCGTTGAGCCGGCAGATACGCGACCTCGAAGAGGAGCTCGGCGCGGAACTGCTGGACCGCGGCTCGCGCCCGCTGCGCCTCACGCCGGCCGGGCGCTTCTTCCAGATCCAGGCGCAGCAGATGCTCGACCGGATGTCCGAAGTGCAGGCCGCGACGACACGCATCGCCGGAGGCAGGCGCACCTGGTACGCGATCGGATTCGCACCCTCCACGCTGTACGGCAAGCTGCCCGACGTGATCCGGCAATTCCGCCTGGCGCAGCCGATGGTCGACCTGAGCCTCTACGAGATGACGACGGTGCAGCAGGTGGAGGCCCTCAAGGCCGGCCGCATCGACATCGGCTTCGGCCGGCTCAACTTCGACGACGACGACGTGGTGGGCGAACTGGTTCGCGAGGAGCCGGTGATGGTGGCCTTGCCCGTCAACCATCGCCTGGTGAAGCACAAGAGAATCCGCCTGGCCGAGTTGGCGAAGGAACCGCTCCTGCTGTATCCCGCGAAGCCGCGGCCGAGCTATGCCGACCAGGTGCTGGAGATGTTCCAGTCGCGCGGCCTGAAGCCCGTGATCGCCCTGGAGTCGAACGAGGTGCAGACCGCCATCGGCCTGGTGGTCGCGGGCCTCGGCTACGCGCTGGTGCCGCAGTCGGTGCAGAACCTGCACCGCGAGGGCGTGCTCTACCTGCCCCTGGGCGAACCCGGCGTGAGCACGCCGGTGATCATGAACCGCCGCCGCAACGACGAATCCGAGTTGACGACCTATCTGGCCGAGATGGTGCGCTCATTGCCGACGTCCATGCGCAGCATGGCCCAACGCGGCTGAGGAAGGATCGGGTCAGGTCGACGCTGCTCGATCTCCGCAGGCCGTTGCCCGCCATGCCGACGGCCTGGCGGACGCCCGCGAAGGCCGTCGGGACTTGCGCCCTCCAACGGGGGCGCACCCCATGCAGCAGGCGCCCTTCCGGTGCGCCGCGATAATCGGGGCCCCAGTGCATCCCCAGAAGGAGACCCCGAGTGCCCGACCTGTCCAAGATCACCTGCATCGAAGACCTGCGTGTGATCGCCCAGTCGCGCGTGCCGCGCATGTTCTACGACTACGCCGACTCCGGCGCCTGGACCGAGGGCACCTACCGCGCCAACGAAGCCGACTTCCGGAAGATCAAGTTCCGCCAGCGGGTCGCGGTGAACATGGAAGGCCGCTCCACGCGCACGACGATGATCGGGCAGGAGGTGGCGATGCCGGTGGCCATCGCGCCCACCGGGCTCACGGGCATGCAGCATGCCGACGGCGAGATCCTCGGGGCCCGCGCGGCCAAGGCCTTCGGCATTCCCTTCACGCTGTCGACCATGAGCATCTGCTCGCTGGAGGACATCGCGGAGCACACGGACCGCCACCCCTTCTGGTTCCAGCTCTACGTGATGCGCGACCGCGATTTCATCGAGCGCCTGATCGAGCGCGCCAAGGCCGCCAACGTCTCGGCGCTGCAGCTCACGCTGGACCTGCAGATCCTCGGCCAGCGGCACAAGGACATCAAGAACGGCCTGACGGCGCCGCCCAAGCCCACGCTGCGCAACCTCATCAACCTCGCTGGCAAGCCGCGCTGGTGCCTGGGCATGCTGGGCACGAAGCGCCGCAGCTTCGGCAACATCGTGGGGCATGCGAAGGGCGTGGGCGACCTGTCCTCGCTGTCCTCGTGGACGGCCGAGCAGTTCGACCCCGCGCTGAGCTGGGCCGACGTGGAATGGATCAAGAAGCTCTGGGGTGGCAAGCTGATCCTCAAGGGCGTGATGGACGTGGAGGACGCGCGCCTGGCGGCCTCCAGCGGCGCCGATGCGCTGATCGTGTCGAACCACGGCGGCCGCCAGCTCGACGGCGCGCCCTCCTCCATCGAGGCGCTGCCGGCCATCGCCGAGGCGGTGGGCACCGAGATCGAGGTGTGGATGGACGGCGGCATCCGCAGCGGCCAGGACGTGCTCAAGGCCCGCGCCCTGGGCGCGCAAGGCACGCTGATCGGGCGCAGCTTTCTCTACGGCCTGGGCGCCTTCGGCGAAGCCGGCGTGACGCGGGCGCTGCAGATCATTCACAAGGAGCTGGACATCACCATGGCCTTCTGCGGCCGCACGCAGATCGACGAGGTGGATTCGAGCATCCTGTTGCCCGGCACCTTCTGAACGGGTGCCTCCGGCTGGCAACTGCCGCGGCTGGCCAGCGATCCGCACCACGGCCACTGAGCGCGGACGGCCAGCGCCTCAGAAGCTGTGAACGAATCCGGCGCGCGGGTTCGTTCACAGTTTCTCAGGCTTCGGTCTGCCAGAGCTTGGGGTAGTCGGTCACGAAGCCTTCGGGCGTGACGACGAGCAGGGCCTCGTAGTCGAAGCGGGCGGCCTGGTACCAATACTCCTTGTCGCTGCGGCGTTCGTAGGTCTGTGCCAGCGCGCTCAGGCCCTCGTCGTCCAGGTCGAGCCACGCGGCCGGCGACTCGGCGCTCTCGCCCACCTTCAGGTTCAGGCGGCGCAGGGCCAGCAGGTTGGTGGCGGGCGTGAAGCCCAGGTCCAGGTCGGTGCAGTGCGCGAGCTCGGGCACGGGGTGATCGTTCAGCGTCCAGCCACCGTTGCCGGCGCGCGAGATCGCGAAATCCACCGCCAGGGAGCCCACCCAGCCGCGCACGCGGCCCCACTTCGCATGCCAGGCCTTGTCGCAATGCACCCGGTAGTCCAGGCGTGCCGGCTGGCCGTTCTCGCTGCGGAACACGGCCGCGCCGTCGAGTTGCCACCCGTCGCCGTGCTTCTCCAGGCGACAGGCATCGTGGCCGGGCAGGTCGAGCCGGCGCCAGAACATGGTGGCTACGATTTGCATGGCCGACATGATGGCATCGATGGCCCCGGCGCACCAGAGTCCTTGCCCAGCGGTCAAAATCCCTGCCGTGACAGCCACCTCGATCCGCCGAATCGCCCATCTGGACATGGACGCGTTCTATGCCTCCGTGGAACTGCTGCGCTATCCGCAGCTCAAGGGCCTGCCCGCGGTCATCGGTGGCAGCCGCCGCCGGGAGGACGAGGCGCTGCGCCACGTGCCGGCAGGCGGCACCCTGGCCGACATCCCGGTCGAGGCCTTTCCGCTGCTGAAGGACTACGTGGGGCGCGGGGTGATCACCACGGCGACCTACCCCGCGCGCCAGTTCGGCATCGGCTCCGCCATGGGACTCATGAAGGCGGCCAAGCTGTGCCCGCAGGCCATCGTCCTGCCGGTCGACTTCGACGAGTACCGCCGCTTCTCGCGCATGTTCAAGAAAATCATCACCGACGCCGCACCGGTGATGGAAGACCGCGGCGTGGACGAGGTGTACATCGACTTCACCGAGGTGCCCGACGGCCAGCTCGAGGGCGGCCGGGTGCTGGCACGGCGCATCCAGCGCGCGATCTTCGAGACCACCGGCCTGACCTGCTCCATCGGCGTCGCGCCCAACAAGCTGCTGGCCAAGATGGCCAGCGAGTTCGACAAGCCCAACGGCGTCTCCATCGTCTACGAGAGCGACCTGCAGGAGCGCATCTGGCCCCTGCCCTGCCGCAAGGTCAACGGCATCGGCCCCAAGGCCGACGAGAAGCTGCAGCGCTTGGGCATCCGCACCATCGGCGAACTCGCCGCACGGGACCGTGCCTGGCTGATCGAGAACTTCGGCAAGTCCACCGGCGCCTGGATGCACGAGATGGCCTGGGGGCGCGACGATCGCCCGGTGGTGACCGAGAGCGAGCCCGTGTCGATGAGCCGCGAGACCACTTTCGACCGCGACCTGCACGCGGTGCGCAACCGTGCCGAGCTCGGCGAGATCTTCACGCGCCTGTGCGAGAAGGTGGCGGAGGACCTGCAGCGCAAGGGCTATGTGGGCAAGACCATCGGCATCAAGCTGCGCTATGACGATTTCAAGATCGCGACGCGCGACCAGACCATCGAACAGTTCACCGCCGATGCGAAGACCATCCGGCAGACGGCCGGGCGCTGCCTCAAGCGCGTCCCGCTGGATCGGCCCCTGCGCCTGCTGGGCGTGCGGGTGGGCGCCCTGGTGAAGGCCGGGAGCGCGGAGGCACGGATGGCCCCCGCCAGCCGCGGTGCGCGCGCGGAAGCCGCAGGCGCGATGACTGCTTCTCTCTTCTAGGGCCCGTTATCAACAGGCTCTAGTTGGGCGGCGCGATGTTCTCGTCACGCACCACCTTGGTCCAGCGTGCCACGTCAGTCGCCAGGAAAGCCTGCGCCTCCCGCGCGCTGGTGGGCCAGGGCTCGGCCGCCTGCAGCTTGAGGGTCTGCACGATCTCCGGGCGGCGCAGCGTGGCCTGCACCATCTCGTTGAGCTTCGCCACGATGGCCGGCGGCAGGTTCTTCGGCCCGGCCAGCGCATACCAGGCACTGACGTCGAAGTCCGGCAGCACGGTCTCGGCCACCGTCGGCACCTCGGGGAAGGCGGCGAAGCGCGTGCGCGAGGTCACGGCCAGCGGCTTGACCTTGCCGCTCTCGATGTGGGAGGACATGCCGGCCAGCGAGGTGAAGATGATCGGCACCTCGCCGCCCATCACCGCCAGGGCCGGCGCGCTGCCGCCCTTGTAGGGCACGTGGGTGAACTGCACCCCGGCGCGTGCCTGGAACAGCACTGCCGCCAGGTGCATGCCGCTGCCGGTGCCGCCGGAGCCGTAGTCGATGCTGTTGGGCTGCGCCTTGGCCTGCGCGACCAGTTCCTGGATGCTGCCGGCCTTCGCGGCCGGCCCGGCGATGATGGCGAAGGGGCTGCGCGCCACCATCGAGACCATCGTGAAGTCGTTCACCGCATCGAAGGGCAGCGACTTGTACAGCCCCGGCGCCGCCGAATGGCCCGAGGCCATCAGGAACAGCGTGTAGCCGTCCGGCTCCGCCTTGGCCACGTAGTTGGCGCCGATGGTGCCGCCCGCGCCGGGCTTGCCCTCCACCACCGCCTGCTGCCCGAACTGCTCCGGGAACTGGGCGGCGACGAGGCGGGCCAGCGCATCCACCGGCCCGCCGGAGGTGAAGCCGTGGATGATGCGCACCGGCTTGCTCGGCCAGCTGGAAGGCGCGCCGCCCTGCGCGGCAGCGGGCACGGCCGCGAACAGCAGCGATGCCGAGGCGAGCGCGGCGGCCGCGAGGCGATGCAACAAGGTGGGACTCATAGGACGAAGCGCTCCGGCTGGGGCCCGCGTTCCACGGGCCGGGACACATACTGGCCTTCCTCGAACATGCGCAGCCGCGAGGCCAGCAGCTCCTCGTTCAGCCGCGCCAGGCGGTCCGCGTCGAAGCTCAGGCGCCCGTCGCGCTTGACGAAGCGGCCGGCGACCATGACGTTCTCGATGTCCGAAGTTTCGGCGTACATCACGACGATGTGAGCCGGGTTTCCACCGGGCAAGGCGGGAAAGATGTTGAGGCCGCGGGCGTCGAACATGACCAGGTCGGCCTGCTTGCCGGGCGTGATGGAGCCGGTCTTCTTGTCCAGGCCGAAGGCCTTGGCACCGCCCATGGTGGCCCAGTACAGCGCGTCGCGCGTCAGCGTGGAATGCTGGGTCTTCGCCGGCCACCGGCCTTCGGCGTAGAGGCTGCGGTTGTCCAGCTCGCGCTGGTGCAGGAAGGCATGGCGCATGACCCACAGCATCGAGCTGTTGAAGTAAGGGTCGCAGTCGGTGCCGATCGACGGCGTGGCGCCATGCTTCACCAGGCGGCCCAGCATGGCCGGCTGCTCGTAGTTCAGCATCTCGGTGAGGTTGGTGGCGGTGATGGTGCAGCCGGCATCGAGCACGATCTTCAGTTCGGCGTCGTCGAAGCAGTTGCCGTGCCCGATGTTGTGGTCCGGCCCGAGCAGCCCCTCGGCCGCGAGGCGCGGATAGCCATCCTCCACCACGCGCTTGCCCTTGCGGCCGTAGGTGTGGGCCGAGTTGATCAGGCCGTACTCGCGCGCCAGGCGGATGTCGTGCGCGGCCACGTCGTACTCGCCCCAGTCCGGCCCGAGGATCGCCATCGCCAGCGTCACGCGCCGGTCGTCGGACGCCAGGCGGCCGGTGCGCAGGCGGTGGATCTCCTCGCGCGGGAAGGGCTTCTTGTGGTAAGGGACCTCGCCCGGCCGCTCCGGCGGCTTGACCGTGCCGCGCGCGAACACGGCGCGGATGCCGGACTCCTCCAGCGCATCGATGGCCGCGTCGGTCATCTCGGCGTCGCGCAGGATGTGGCACCAGTCGACGATGGTGGTCGTGCCGCCGCGCAACTGGTTGAGCGCGCCCAGGAGGTTGCCCAGGTAGACGTCGCGCGTGCCGTAGCGGGTGGCGAGGTTTTTGTGCATGTTGTTGTGGTAGTCGCGGCTGCCCACCCAGTCGCTGCCGATGCCGCGCAACTGGTACTCCCAGGTGTGGATGTGGGCGTTGACCATGCCGGGCGTGACGATGCGGCCGCGGCCGTCCACCACCTCGGCCGCCTCGGCGCGAAGGCGGGGTCCGACGGCGAGGATCTTCTCGCCCTCGATCAGGATGTCGGCCTCGTCGAAGTCGCCGACGGCGGGGTCCATGGAGAGCACGCAGGCGTTCTGGATCAGGGTTCGGGTCATGTCTGGGATCAGGTGGGTTGATTGAAAAGGCTCAGGCGGGGATGCCGCCGAACAGCCGCTCGCGAACGCGCGCGGTGGCGGCGGCCGCTTGATCGCGCGTGCCGCCGATCAGCGCGCCGCCTCGCTTGCGGACGCGGCCGTCCACGATCACGGTGTCGACATCGCTGACGTTGGCCTGCAGCACCACGTGCGCGGCGGGATCGCCCAGCGAAGCGCTGTAGCGGCCGGGGCGCAGCAGCACCAGGTCGGCCAGGCAACCCGGTGCGATGCGTCCGAGGGCGTCGCCCATGCCGATGGCACGCGCGGCGTTCACGGTGGCATAGGCCAACATGTCGCGGGGCTGGATGAAGGGCGTGCCGGGATAGCGCGCCAGCGGCCAGCGTCCGCTCGCGCGCTCGCATTCGGCTTCCTCCGCGCGCATCAGCAGGAAGGTCAGGCGCATCTGCGAGAACAGGTCGAGCGCGACGCGCGAGGGCACGTCCACACCGAGGCTGGGCGTCACGCCGGCCCGGTGGGCGCGCGCGATCACGCGGGTCGAACGGCCGTCGCCCACCTCGCTCTCGGGCGTGAAGGAGATGCCGCAGCCGCACTGCGCGAGCAGCGCCAGTTCCTCGTCCAGGATCGGGTTGCAGTGCACCGGGAGCATGTCGGGTCCCAGCAGGCCGGCTTCGTGCAGTTCGTGGATCTGCCCGGCGACGTTCTGGTGGAAGGTCATGGGCAGGCCCCGCTCGCGGGCGAGAAGCATCTCGGCCTTCACCATTTGCAGCCCGGCGAACTCCATCGAGGCCAGCGCCACGCCCAGGCGCACCAGCGCATCGCCGCCGCCCGCGTGCTCGCGGCTCAGCGCGCGCACCTGGTCGAGGCGCCAGGCATGGTCGGCGGCGAGCGTGTCGAAGCGCCCCAGCATGCCGTAGCCGAACAGCACCCGCTGGCCGGTGCGCGCATGCGCCGCCAGGCCCGCCTCGGCGTGGCCGGGCGTCATCACGTTGTGGCAGAAGTCGAGCACCGAGGTGATGCCGTTGTCGAGCATCTCGACGCCGGTGGCGAAGGTGGCGTCGCCCACGTCCTCGGCCGAGAAGCGCTCGCGCAGCGGGAAGATGTGGCGGTTGTAGTCGCCCATGCCCCACATGCCGGCGCCCAGGCCCTTGAGCGGGCCCTGCCAGAGGTGGGTGTGCGAATCGATCAGGCCGGGGATGAGGATCATCCCCTGCGCCTCGATGCAGTCGGCGCCGGTGCTGTCCAGGTCGAGCCCGACCGCGGCGATGCGGCGGCCCTCGATGCGCACGTCGGCCGCCTGCAGGTCGCCGAGGCCGGGGTCCATGCTCAGGACCGTGGCGCCGCGGATCAGCAGCGTCTGCCGGGATGAATTCATGCGATGAGCTCCTCGTCGTCGATCTCGGCGAGCCGGATGCAGGCGGCCTGGCTGTCGCCGCAGGCCTCCAGCTCCGGCATGTGCTGCCGGCAGCTTTCCTGCGCCCAGCGGCAGCGCGTGTGGAAGGCGCAGCCCGGCGGCGGGGCCAGCGGGCTGGGCAGTTCGCCGCGCAACTGGAGGCGGCGCGCGCGCGAGCGCCGGGCCTGCAATTCAGGATCGGCCACCAGCGTGGAAGCCACCAGCATGCGCGTGTAGGGATGGCGCGGTGCGTCGTGCACCTCGGCCGCCGGCCCCGTTTCCACCAGCCGGCCCAGGTACAGCACGCCGATGCGGTGGCTCACGTGCCGCACCACGTCCAAGTTGTGCGCGATGAACAGGTAGCTGAGGCCGAACTCGTGCTGCAGTTCGACCAGCAGGTTGATCACCTGCGCCTGGGTGCTGAGGTCCAGCGCGCTCACCGGCTCGTCGCAGATGATCAGCCGGGGCCGCACCGCCAGCGCCCGCGCGATGGCCACGCGCTGGCGCTGCCCGCCCGACAGTTCGTGCGGACGGCGCTGCGCGTGGTAGGCGGCCAGGCCGACGCTGTCGATGATGCGCGCCACCTCGCGGCTGCAGGCGGCGGCATCCATCGGGCGGTGCCGGCGGATCGCCTGCGCGATGGTCTCGCCCACGGTCTGGCGCGGGTTGAGCGAAGACATCGGGTCCTGGAAGATCGCCTGCACGTCGCGGCGGTAGCGCAGCGGGGTGTGAAGGCCGGCAGCGGCGATGTCTTCGCCGTCGAAGCGTATCGTTCCTGCGGTGACCGGAGCGAGGCGCAGGATGGCGCGGCCGATGGTGCTCTTGCCCGAGCCGGATTCGCCTACCAGGCCGTAGGTCTGGCCGGGGGCGATGGTGAAGCTCACGTTGCGCACCGCGGAGAGGGTGCGCGGGGGGGTGAACATGCCTCGTCGGAGGTGGAAGTCGACGGACAGGTTTTCTACGCTCAGCAAGGTTGTCGTCATTGTTTTGGCCTTGCTTGTGGGGTGGCGCAGGAGCCGGGAATTCGCCTCCTGGGTCTTTGTTTTGGCCTTGCTTGTTGTGTGGCGCAGGAGCCGGGAATTCGCCCCGGCGGGCGAGTTACTTTCTTTGTCTCGCCAAAGAAAGTAACCAAAGAAAGGCGACCCCACTGCGCGTGTCCCTCCGCTTCGCTGCGGGCAACCTGCGGTGCTCGCACATCCGGCCCCGCCGCAGAACTCGCTGCGTTCACTTCGTTCACTACGCTCAAACAGCTGCGGCGAGTCAGTTCACGAA